>JBPCND010000219.1:0-6668 GCA_051001655.1 Nocardioides sp.
GACAGCAAGCTCGGGTACGGCGCGCCGGAGCATCGCCTGCGCAGGAGGCTCCATGTCTCCGCTGGCGAGGATCCGGATGCCCTCTGTCTCGATGAGCAGCACGGTGCTGGCGTCGTTGGCGGCGGAGCCCTCCGCGTGGGGGGAGATCCGTGCCGGCCCGATCACCTGCCAGGTGAGGGTGCCCACCTTCGTCGTCTCCCCGAGGCCGGCGACCCGCATCGGCACTCCTGCGGACTCGAGCCAGTGGCTCACCTGGACGGCACCCTCGGCCGGGTCGACCAGGGCACTCACGAGGACCTCCCCCACCTGCCGGCCGTCGATAACGCCTGGCAGTCCGTCGACGTGGTCGGCGTGGAAGTGGGTCAGCACCACGACGGGCACCCGTTGAACCTCGAGGCGGGCCAGGCAGCCGTCGATCAGCGCCGGGTCGGGGCCCGCATCCACCACGACCGCCTGACCGGCCCCCGCGTGGAGGACGAGCCCGTCTCCTTGTCCGACGTCACAGGCGACCATCAGCCAACCTCGGGGTGGCCAGCCCGGTGTCGGCAACGGGACAACGACGACCGCCACCATGATGACCGCGACCGCGAGGGCCGGGAGCCTTGCGCCAAGAAGTCGCCCGGAGATCCACGCCACCACCAGGCACACGAGGGTGAGCAGGGAGAGCGCGATCGGCCCCGAGGACCATTCGACGGCGGCGGCAGGGAGTCTCGCCAACGCGGTGGCGACGGCGATGATCCACCATCCGCAGGCCACTGCACCGAGACCGACCGCCGCACCGAGTGCGGGGACGACGAGGTGCAGCAGTCCACCGACGAGCCCGAGGACGGTGGCCGGCCCGACCGCCACTGCGACCAGCATGTTGGCGAACACCGCCACCAGGCTCACCTGTCCGGACAGTGCTGCCACCGCAGGAGTGCAGGCAAGCTGAGCGGAGAAGGGTACGGCGACGGCCTCCGCGGCCCATCGCGGCAGCCACTGCATC
The DNA here is from genome assembly GCA_051001655.1 of Nocardioides sp. Lineage (GTDB taxonomy): Bacteria > Actinomycetota > Actinomycetes > Propionibacteriales > Nocardioidaceae > Nocardioides_B. The sequence goes on from JBPCND010000219.1 coordinate 986, forward strand.
AGCGCGTCGCGCAGGGTCGGGGCCAGGAACAGGATGCCGGCTGTGGCGAGCACGGACAGGACGAAGCCCCACGAGACCGCCAGCCAGGGGTCGACCAGCAGGAGCACGAGGACCGCCACACCCAGCGCCCGGGCACCCTGTCGACGACCGTGCGTGCCCATTCCGACCAGCGCCACCGAACCCATCACCGCAGCCCGGACCACACTCGGCTCGGTGCGAGCCAGCAGGACGAACCCGACGACGCCCAGCACTCCGACGAACACCAGACCGCGGGCCCGCACCCCCATCCACCGGGCCAGGATGAGCAGGAAGCCGACCACGAGGGTGAGGTTGGTGCCCGACACAGCAGCCAGGTGAGTGAGGCCGGTCGTGCGGAAGTCCGCCACGACCTCCTCCGCCATCCGCCGGTCGTCGCCCACGACCAGGGCCGGCACCAACGCGCGAGCGTCCTGGCTTCCGTGATCGGTCGCCTCACGGATCCCGTGCCGGACGGACTCGGCCGCGCCGAGGACCGGTCCCGCGGTGCTGAGGACGGTCGGCCCTCTTCGGGGCAGGAGTACGGCGGCGACGGACACGTCGTCGGCGGGTCTCAGCCGACCGGTGACCTCGATGCTGTCGCCGAGCTGTGTCCTCGCCCATTCGAGACCGCCGATGAGCAGCACCGGCACCTCCGAGTGGAATGACCGCCCGAGTCCCTCGACCTCCTGCGAGCTCAGCCGCACCAGCACGAACGGCGTGAACCGGCCTTCCCTGCGGACCGGGTCGGAGACGACCTGGGCGACCATGGTCACCGACGCCTGTGCTTCGGCGAGCCGAGCCACCGGACTCGCGCGATGTGCCTCGACCCCGATCGCCGCCGTCCCCGCGACAGCCGTGAACGCGAGCGCGCAGGAGACCAGCAACCACGAGGTCCGTCCGCGAAGCCGCCCCCGCATGACCAGCACCGCCGCCGCCAGCATGATCAGCAGGACGAGGACCGTCGCGCCTCCCAGCACGACCAGCCCCCCGGCCCAGCCCGACGCACCCAGCGCCACCGAGCGGAGGTCGGGGCGGTCTCGGCTCGGCTCGGAGCTGTTCTGACGCGCCGTCGCTGATCGAGGCTCCGGCAGCGCCGGGCTCACAGCGTGACGAACGGAGCCAGCTCGGCCAGCGTCGCCTCACCGATCCCGGGGATGTCGAGAAGCTCCTCGACGGCGGTGAACGAGCCGTGCTCTGCGCGCCACTGCATGATCGACTGCGCCGTCACCGGGCCCACGCCCGGCAGCGTCTCCAAGGCGGCCTGGTCAGCGGTGTTCAGACTCACCAGAGGAGCCGGTGGCTCAGTGCCCGGCGGGGCGGGGGCGGCGGCAGCCGAGGCGGCGACCCCCGGCACAGTGGCTACCCCGACCAGCACCTGCTCCCCGTCGACGAGCACGCGCGCCAGGTTGAGACTGCCGAGGTTCACGCCCCGACGCGTGCCTCCCGCGGCTTCGAGCGCGTCCACCACCCGCGATCCGAACGGAAGCCGGGCGATCCCGGGGCGACGGACCTTCCCGGCGACATCCACGACGATCTCTCCTGTTCCCACCCCCATCTCCGGGGTGGGAACACCGACGGCACCGAGCCCGGCCTCCGCCCCGGTCCCGCTCGCGGTGGCCGGCGACGGCTCGGGTGAGACCGCGGTGTTCGGACTGACCAGCAACGAGGGAACGCCCTGTTCGACCGGTGACCTCGCGGGCACCAAGTCCCCCGGGTCGCTGGCCCGCACCGTCCACCACGCGGTGACACCGAGGGCCACTGCGACGAGAACCGCCACCACCGACAGGTGCGAGGCACCCATCTGGACACGGCCCTGCAACGTCGGCGGCAGCCTGTCATGGATCCACCCGAGAACCACCGTTCCTGCGTCGACTGACCGGCGGGCGTGCCGACCCGGTCTCGTCGCTGGGGAAGCGACGTCGGGGGACTCACCGGACCCGTCCGTCCCAGGTTTCGACGGGGGCTCGACCAGGTCGGGACGGATCACGGCGAGCTCAGCGCTCAGCAGCTCCAACCGTCGCCGTGCCACCTCGGCGACCTGTTCGTTGGCGGATCTGCGTGAACGCATGCTGCGAACGTACGAAACCAGGATCCACGTCCGTCGTACCGATGTGCCTGCCTGTGGACAACTGGGCGGCCAGGCCGGCTGGGGACGACGTCGGGAGGTTCAGCGTGGCGCGACGACGACCGCGACCATTCCGGGGCCGACGTGCGCGCCGATCACCGCACCCACCTCACCGACCGTGACGTCGCTCCCGCCGAGCTGGCCGGCGAGTCGGTCACGGAGGCGCCCCGCCAGGGCTTCGGCGCGGTCGGCCGCTGACAGGTGAGCTACCGCGACGTCGACCGTCCCGACGCCGGCGGCCTCGACGGCCAGCTCCTCCAAGCGACTGAGCGCCCGTCCGCTGGTGCGCACCTTCTCCTTCATCGAGATCCGCCCGTTGGCGACCGTCAGCAGCGGTTTGACCGAGAGTGCCGAGCCGAGCAGTGCGGCCGCGGCACCGATCCGGCCGCCGCGTCGGAGGTACTCCAGGGTGTCGACGTAGAACAGCGACGTGCTCGCCGCGGCCCGGGTCGCGGCGGCGTCTGCTGCGTCCTCGAGCGATCCACCTCGGTCGACCACGTCCGCTGCGGAGAGCACCGCATAGCCGGTCGCGTAGCCGAGCTGACCGGTGTCCAGGACCCGCACCGGGACGGAGGCCTCACGCGCCGCCAGTTGCGCCGACTCGAAGGTGCCGCTGACCTCACCCGACAGATGCACCGACAGGACGGACTCGGCTCCTGCGACGGCGGCCTGCTCATAGACCGCGGCGAACGCAGTCGGTGAAGGGCGTGAGGTGCTCACCGGCGTCCACTCGCGCAGGGCTGCTGCGATGGTCTCCGGCGTCGCCTCGGGATCGACCCCTTCGTCGTACGCCGTCGCGCCGACGATGACCTGGAGCGGCACCACGACGACGCCCCGGCGTTCGGCGACCTCTCGCGGCAGCATCGCCGTGGAGTCGGTGACGAGCGCGACGCGAAATGTCATGCCGGGAACGCTACCGACCGCTCCAACACTCCGCCGCCGCCGCCGCTGCGACGGTCAGGAGGTCGGGCGGGCGCGAGCAGAGGAGGGTCAGCCGACGACGATGTTGACCACCTTCGGGGCCCGGACGATGACCGTGCGGACGGTCTTGCCCTGCAGGGCACGATGCACCGCCGGATCGGCCATCGCCATCGCCTCCAGGTCGGCCTCGGACACGTCCGGACTGACCTCCAGCTTGGCACGCAGCTTGCCCTGCACCTGGACGATCGCGGTCACGGCCTCCTCGACCAGCAGGGCCTCGTCGACCTCCGGCCAGCCGGCCCGCGCAACGGTCGGCTCATGTCCCAGGCGCGACCACATCTCCTCGGCGGTGTACGGCGCCACCAGGCTCAGCAGAATCGTCACCGCCTCGGCCGCCTCGCGGACAGCGGGGTCGGCCGAACCCGCACCCGAGTCGACCACCTTGCGCGTGGCGTTCACCAGCTCCATGATCCGCGCGACCATCACGTTGAACCGGTGGCCCTCGACCAGCTGGGCGGCGTCATGCACCGCGCGGTGGGTGGCCTTGCGCAGCGCGACGTCACCGCGCTCCCGAGGCGCGTCGACGGCGGAGGTCACCTCACCGCTGAGCCGCCACGCGCGCTGCAGGAACCTCAGCGATCCAGATGGCGACATGTCCGCCCAGTCGATGTCGTCCTCGGGCGGTCCGGCGAACACCATCGTCAGACGCACGGCGTCGACGCCGTACAGGTCGATCATGTCGCCCAGGTTCACCCCGTTGCCCAGCGACTTGCTCATCGCCTTGCCGCCGTTGATGACTTGGCCCTGGGTCAGCAGCGCGGTGAACGGCTCCTCGAAGTCGAGCAGCCCCATGTCGTGCAGGACCTTGGTGAAGAACCGGCTGTACAACAGGTGCAGAATCGCGTGCTCGATGCCGCCGACATATTGATGTGCCGGCATCCACCTTCTGACCGCTTCCGGGTCGAACGGCCCTTCGGTGTAGTGCGGGGAGCAGTAGCGCAGGAAGTACCACGACGAGTCCACGAACGTGTCCATGGTGTCGCTGTCTCGTCTGGCCGGTCGCCCGCACGACGGACAGTCGACGTTGACCCACTCCTCGGCCGCAGCCAGCGGAGAGGTGCCCTTGGGCAACAGGTCGGCGCCGCTCAGGTCGGGCAGTACGACGGGCAGCTGGTCGTCGGGGACCGGGACCTCGCCACACTCCCCACAGTGCACGATCGGGATCGGGCAGCCCCAGAACCGTTGCCTGGACAGCAGCCAGTCACGCAGCCTGAAGTTGACGGCGCCCTTTCCTCGGCCGTCGGTCTCGAGCTGGGCCACGATGCGGGCGATGCCGGCTGCCTTGTCGCCCAGACCGTCCAGCCCTTCGCTGTTGACATAGACGCCGTCGCCCGGGGTGGCCACGAACGTCTCGGCGGGGTCCGGTCCGCCGGTGTCGACGACCCGTCGGACCGGCAGGTCGAAGGCCTTCGCGAAGTCCAGGTCCCGCTGGTCGTGGGCCGGGACCGCCATCACCGCACCCGTCCCGTAGTCGGCCAGCACGTAGTCGGCCGCCCATACCGGGATCCGCTCGCCGTTGACCGGATTCACCGCGTGACGGCCCAGGAACACACCGGTCTTCGGCCGCTGACTCGACATCCGGTCGATCTCGGAGGCCATGCGCACCTGCGCCTCGTAGGCCTCGAACGCCTCCCGCTGCTCCGGTGCGCAGATCTCCTGGGCCAGCTTCGCGTCGGCAGCCACCACGAAGAACGTCGCGCCGTACAACGTGTCCGGCCGGGTCGTGAAGACCGACACCGTACGCCCGTCGGACCCCGACTGCGTCCCCGAGCCCTGGCCGGCTGTCAAGGGCTCGATGTCGAAGTCGACGAAGGCACCCTCGGAGCGACCGATCCAGTTGCGCTGCATGGCCAGCACCCGGTCGGGCCAGGTGTCCTTCAGCCCCTCCATGTCGTCGAGCAGCCGTTGGGCGTAGTCGGTGACCTTGCAGTACCACTGGGACAGCTCACGCTTCGTGACTGCGGCGCCGCATCGCTCGCACATGCCGCCGACGACCTGCTCGTTGGCCAGCACGGTCTGGTCGTGGGGGCACCAGTTGACCGGCGAGAACTTCCGGTAGGCCAGGCCGCGCTCCCGGAACCGCAGGAACAGCCACTGGGTCCACCGGTAGTACTCCGGGTCCGAGGTGCGCAGCCGGCGCGACCAGTCGAAGGAGACGCCATAACGACGCAGCGACTCGGCCTGGGTCTCGATGTTGGCACAGGTGTACGTCGCCGGATGCTCGTCGCGCGCGATGGCGGCGTTCTCCGCAGGCAGGCCGAAGGAGTCCCACCCGATCGGGTTCAGCACGTCGTAGCCGCGCTGCCACCAGTAGCGCGCGATCACGTCATGCAGCGCCAGCACCTCGGCATGTCCCATGTGCAGGTCACCGCTCGGGTAGGGGAACAGCGTCAGCGCATAGCGGCGCGGTTCGTCGCGATCAGCTGCGTCGTCCCGGGCCTGGAAGGGCTTGAGGTCCTCCCACACCGTGCGCCACTTGTCCTGGGTCGCCTCGACGTCGTAGGTGTCCTGCTGCTCGGTCATCTCGTTCTCGTCTTCCTGGGGCGCTGGTCACGGATC
>JBPCND010000220.1:0-8077 GCA_051001655.1 Nocardioides sp.
ACTACACCGATGTGGTCACCGACGTGGCCGTGGAGCTGGCCGCTCGGCTCGAGGCCGCCGTTGCCGCCGGCGTCGACCGGAGCCGCATCGCGCTGGACCCCGGGATCGGTTTCTCCAAGACTGCCGACCAGAACTGGGCGGTTCTGTCCGGGCTCGGACAGCTGCACGACCTGGGTCTTCCGTTGCTCGTGGCCGCCAGCCGCAAACGCTTCCTCGGCATCTTGCTCGCCGGCCAGGACGGCGAGCCACGACCGCCGACGACGCGCGACGACGCGACCACCGCCACGTCCGCGCTGGCCGCCGCCGCGGGAGCCTGGTGCATCCGCAGCCACTCCGTCCGGGCCACTCTCGACGCCGTGGCGGTGGCGACCAGGTGGGCAGCCTCATGAGCACGGACTCCCTCCGCCTGGAAGTCGAACGGGCCAACGCGGCCTTCTACTCCGCGTTCGAGGAAGCCGATCTCGATGCGATGAGGGACCTGTGGCTCGAGGACCCGGAGACGTTGTGCGTCCACCCGGGAGCGATGCCGGTCCGTGGCACACCGGCGATCAGCCGCTCATGGGCGTTGATCATGGCGAACACGCCGTACATCCAGTTCTTCCTCACCGACGTCGAGGTCAGCGTGTTTGCGCCAGGGTCAGCGGGTGAGTCGGGGGGCACCGTCATCGCCTCGGTGACCTGCACCGAGAACGTCCTCACCGGTGACGACCGCACCGGTCCTGACGCCTTCGGAGGCGCCAAGGCCGTCGCCAGCAACGTGTTCGTGCGCACACCGGAGGGTTGGCGGTTGTGGATCCATCACGCGTCACCGGTAATGTCGGGAGAGCATCATGACGACGGATGACCACCCCCGGGTCGGCGTGTACGGTCGATCCGACCGGCTCTGCGTGCTCGGGATCGAGGCAGTCGGGCATCACGGGGTCTTCGACTTCGAGAGGCGTGATGGCCAGGTGTTCAAGGTCGACCTGTCGCTCGGGATCGACACCCGACCCGCGGCGCTCAGCGACGACCTGCAGGACACCGTCGACTACGGAAGCCTCGTGACGGCGGTGAAGCAGGCGATCGAGCACGACCCGGTCGACCTGATCGAGAAGCTTGCCCAACGGATCGCCGACATCTGCCTCGCCGACCCGCGAGTGGAGTGGACCGAGGGGACCGTGCACACGCCGGATGCGCCCATCGAGGCGACGTCCTCCGACGTCGCCCTCACGATTCATCGGAGCCCACCGTGACTGATACCCCGAACCCGCACATCGTCGACACCGACACCCTCACCGGCGAAATGCACCCCATCCGACGGTGCGTGATCGCCCTCGGGTCCAACCTGGGCGAACGGCTCAACAATCTGCAGGGGGCGGTGAACTCGCTCGCCGACACCCCGGACGTCTGGGTGACCTCGGTGTCCCCGGTCTACGAGACCGCCCCGATCGACGCCCCCGCGGGCTCCAAGGACTTCCTCAACGCCGTCCTCCTGGCCGACACGACCCTGTCCGCCCGGACACTGCTCGAGCGGGCGCTGGCGGTCGAGGACGCGTTCGGCCGGGAGCGCAACGGGGAGTACGGCGCCCCGCGGACCCTCGCCGTCGCCCTGATCGTCGTCGGCGACCGTCGTGCGAACGACGAGGACATGGTCCTGCCGCACCCGAAGGCCCATGACCGCGCCTTCGTGCTGGCCCCCTGGCATGACCTGGAGCCCGATGCCGACCTCCTCGACGCCGGACTGGTGGCGCAGCTGCTCGAGAAGACAGGCACCGAGGGCCTGAACAAGCGGGACGACCTCACGCTCACCCTGCAGTGAGCCGGCTCCCGGACCCGGAAAGGGAGCCTGTCCCGGACCCTCCCGGCCCCGCCGGCAACGTCGGTCCCACCCGGCCCGCAGTCCTGCTCGGTCTCGGCCTGCTCGGTCTCGTCCTCGGCTGGTCGGTGCGACCGCTCAGTGTCCGGTCCGGCGGGCCGGCCCCCACGATCGGGTGGCTGCCGGTGCTGGCACTGCTCCTGGTGGCGGCCATTCTCGCGGCGGTCGCCCGGGCGACGTACCGGTCCCTGCAGACCCGGCACGAACGCATGGAGCCACACCGGGCGGTCAACCGGCTGGTGCTCGCGAAGGCGTGCGCACTGACCGGCGCGGCGGTGGCAGGTGGGTATCTCGGATACGCCCTGAGCTGGGTCGGCCTCACCGACGCCGAGCTCGGCGAACAACGGCTGCTCAGATCTCTGGTCGCGGGCATCGCAGGACTCGCGATCGTCGCCGGATCCCTGGTCCTGGAGCGAGCGTGTCGGGTCAGCGGCGAGGATCGTTAGACCTACCCTGGCCCCATGGCCAGCACTCCTGCCCAGGGCCCCGTCGGCACGACCACCAGTCGTCGTCGACAGCGCAGCGTCCGGGTGAGCGTCGCCGTCGGCCTGTTGAGTGTGGCCACCCTCGTCGTGCTGGGCGCCGTGACCTCCCGGTCTCCGGCCTGGCTCACCGCGGCCTCCCTCCTCGCGCTCGCCTGTGGGTGGGCGGCGGCGCGGATCGTCTACACCGAGCTCGTGCAGAGCCGCCGCGACAACGCCACCGACCGGGCAGCACAGGCCCAGGCCTACCGCAGTGTCTTCGCCGAGCGATCCCTCGAGCACGCCGAGTTCACCAGCGCGATGGTCGACCGAGTCGTGACGCGCGATCGGAAGATCGCCGAGCTGACCTCGTTGACCCTCGACGCAGAGCTGCTGGTCGCGGAGGCCGAGACCCGCGTCCAGAGTGAGTGCCGTCGGGCCAACGAGGCCGACACCCGGGCCGACGAGGCCGACACCCGGGCCGACGAAGCCGACACTCGGGCCGACGATGCCGACACTCGGGCCGACGAGGCCGACACGCTGGTCGCCGAGCTCCGGGGCCGGATCGAGGAGCTCGAGATCCGCCGAGCCGAGCAGTTCGACCAGTTGGCCAGCTGGGAAGGCTTCGAGACGGTGGTGGACATGATGGCCTGGGAGCAGAAGATCGCGGCCGCGCATCGTGCCGGCGCGGCCGAGGAGACCAAGCAGGCCTGAGTCGTCCGCCGGCGTGGCAAGGCTCACCCCGGCGAGCGAGTGAGGCGCCGATACGCGACACTCGGTCGCGTGATGCCGACCGATGGCGCCCCCGATCGGCTTCCCCGCGGGTGGGTAGTCTCGAAGCCGGACCCGGCCGATGCGCCCGAGCTGACCGACCTGCTCCGCCGTCACCAGAGCCGGGCGAGGGGGTGGGCCTCGTCGTCGCAGGACGATGTCCTGATCGAGGTGTCCGAGCGCGGCTACACCACGCGCGACCACGTGGTCCTTCGAGACGGGGAGGGCATGCTGCGTGGCTGGGCCAGTGCCCACGACCGTGCCGCCGGCCGGATGGTCCTGCTGGTGGTCGTGGATCACCGGATGGACGAGGCGACCGCCGACACCGTCGCGCAGATCCTGTTCGGCTGGGCAGAGGAGGCCGCTCGACGGGTCGGCCTCGAGCGCGGCCTGGCGGTCCAGCAGATCGACACTGGGGCCTTCGCCGCCGACGGGCGGCAGCACCGTTGGCTGGAGCGGGCCGGCTTCACCCACGTCCGCACCTGGTGGCAGATGAGCTGGACGGTGGCCGCGGACGAGTCCGATCTCGACTCCGGGCCTGGCTCCGGAGTACGGATCCGGCTGGTGGAGCGGCAGGGCAGCGGGATGCCCTCAGAGGACGACCTGCGCATCGTGCACGACGTGCTGGAGAGTGCGTTCGCGGACCACTTCAACTCCCACCAGGAGACCTTCGACGAGTTCGTCTTCCGGCTCCGTGAGGATCCGGGGCACCGCTGGGACCACTGGTGGATCGCCGAGCTCACCCACGGCAAGGACGACGACGCGGCGGACCGCGCTGGCGCAGTGCCGGCAGGCGCGCTGGTGGGTGCGGTCCACCAGGGTGCAGACGGCGAGCCCGACGGCAGCTACGTCGAGTACATCGGCGTGCTCGCAAACGCCCGTGGACGTGGTGTCGCCAAGTCGCTGCTGGCGACGGTGATCGCCGACGCTGCGTCGCGCGGAAGCCACGAGGTCGGTCTCGAGGTCGACGCCGACAGTCCCACCCGCGCAGACGGGCTCTACGTGTCGATGGGGTGGGAGACGAAGTACGTCACCGAGTCATGGCACAAGGACATCACCGTCTCCTGACCGCCCCCGCTCGGACGGGCGCGGTCAGCCGGCGGAGATGGAGCGGCGGAGGGCGCGGTGGATCGCGTCGGCGGTGAGTACGCCGAGCGTGCGGCCCTCGCGGGTGACCCCGATGCTCGGCTCGTCCTGACGCAGCAGAGCGGCGAGGGCGTCCTCCAACGAGGAAGAGGCCGGCACCGAGCTGGGCGGCTCCGAGCCGTCGTACGGGGCCAGGTCGGCCTCGTCGATCGGCGTGACGGCCAGCCGCCGCATGCCACGGGAGGCGCCGACGAACTCTGCGACGAAGTCGTCGGCAGGGGCACCGAGGACCCGCGCCGGGACGTCGTACTGGGCGAGCCGCCCGCCCGCTGCGAAGACCGCCACCCGGTCACCCATCCGCACCGCATCGTCGATGTCGTGGGTGACCATGACGACGGTCTTGTCGAGCTCGCGTTGCAGTCGCAGGAACTCGTCCTGGAGCCGGCCGCGCACGATCGGGTCGACGGCACCGAACGGCTCGTCCATCAGTAGGACCGGTGGGTCGGCCGCCAGCGCCCGGGCCACGCCCACACGTTGCCGCTGGCCCCCGGAGAGCTGTTCGGGATATCGGTGGGCGTACTGGGACGGGTCCAGTCCCACGAGGTCGAGCAGCTCGTCGGCACGCGCGTGTGCCCTCTGCCGGCCCCATCCGAGCAGGGTCGGCACCGTGGCGACGTTGGCCCGCACGCTCTGGTGCGGGAAGAGGCCGACCTGCTGGATGACATATCCGATCCGACGACGCAGCTCGACGGGATCGACATGCGTGATGTCCTCGCCGGCCAGGAAGATCTGCCCGTTGGTGGGCTCGATGAGCCGGTTGACCATCTTCAGCGTCGTCGACTTGCCGCATCCCGAGGGGCCGACGAGGACCACGACCGCGCCGGTCGGTACGTCGAGGTCGAGCTCGCGCACCGCAACGGTTCCGTCGGGGTAGGTCTTGCCCACACCGACGAGCCGGATCATGGGTTCTTCGCTACGGTCGCTCATGTGTCCCTCTCGTCGAGCGTGCTTTCGGCACCCGCCGCAGCGGACAGCTGCCTGGTCCGCAACGAGTGGGTCTGCGGGGAGTACTTCCGCAGCCGGACCCCCCAGCTCACCGATGCTCTCGTGGAGCACATCGCGATCACGGTGGTGTCCGTCCTGCTCGGGCTGGTGCTGGCGTTCCCGCGGGCGTTGTTGGCCCGACGCTACCGAAGGCTCGAAGGAATCGTCGTGGGAGCGACCACGGTGATCTACACGATCCCCTCGTTGGCGCTGTTCGCGCTGCTGCTGCCGTTCACGGGTCTGAGTCGGACGACGGTCGTCATCGGGCTCGCGCTCTACTCGCTGACGATTCTGGTGCGCAACGTCATCGAGGGACTCAAAGGCGTGCCGGCCGACGTGCGAGAGTCCGCTCTGGGCATGGGTTACGGCCGACAACGGATGTTGCTGCGGGTCGAGCTGCCGCTGGCTCTGCCGACCATCATGGCCGGGCTGCGGGTCGCTGCGGTCTCGACGGTGGCTCTCACGACGGTCGGAGCCATCGTCGGGTACGGCGGCCTGGGCAACCTGCTCCTTGAGGCCGTCAACAGCCAGTTCCGGGCCCAGGTGCTCACGGCCGGGGTGCTCTGCGTGGTTCTCGCAATCAGCTTCGACCTCATCCTGGTCCTCGCGCAGCGGCTGATGACACCGTGGACCCGGGCCGGACGGCGGTCCTGATGCTACGGGGGCTCCTGGACTGGTTCTCTGACCCCGCCAACTGGCAAGGAGAGGACGGCATCGTCAACCGGCTGGTGGAGCATGGCCTGCTCACCGTCACCGCGACGGTCGCCGCGGCCATGATCGGGCTGCCGATTGCGATCTGGCTGGGCCATCTCGGCCGGGGAGGAGTGCTGGCGGTGAACATCTCCAACATCGGCCGGGCCGTGCCGACGTTCGCCGTCCTCCTGCTCCTTGCCCTCGGCCCGATCGGCACGTCGTACTTCGGTGCCTATGGCCGCGCCGGGCTGGCCACGCTCGTGGCACTGGTGCTGTTCGCGCTGCCGCCGATCATCACCAACGCCTACGTCGGCATGCGGGAGGTCGACCGGGACATGGTGGAGGCCGCCGAGGGGATGGGGATGACCGCCGGCCAGCTCCTCCGCACGGTGGAGGTCCCGCTCGCACTGCCGCTGATCATGACCGGCGTCCGCCTGGCCGTCGTCCAGGTGTGGGCCACGGCCACCATCGCCGCCCTCGTCGCGGGACCCGGCCTGGGACGCATCGTGACGCTTGGTTTCGTCCGCCAGGACGTCCCCCAGATCGTGGGCGGTGCCCTGGTCATCGCGCTGATCGCACTGCTGCTCGAGGTCGGGCTCGTGGTCGCCCAGAACCTCCTCGACCCGGTGGCGCGGGCCCGTCGGACCTCGCCCGCCCTAGGTTCTGGGGCAACACAGTCGTAAGCTTGTGGTCAGCGTGCGCTGTCAAGACCTTGGTGCCCTCCGGACACGCGCGGGACCACTCCCGCGGGACACAGAAGGTGGAGCCACCCATGAACCCCCTGCGACGAGCCCTGTCCCCACGACGCCTGGCCACACTGGTCGCCCTCGTCCCCCTCGTCCTGGTCGGTGCGTGCGCCGGCGAAGACGCGCTCGATGCCGGTGACGGCGACACCGCCAGCGGTGACGCCGGGGGTGGAACGGCGGTGATCGGCGGCCAGAACTACGCCGAGATGCAGATCATGAGCGAGATGTACAAAGCACTCCTGGAGGACGCGGGCTACGACGTCACCCTCACGCTCGTCAAGAGCCGCGACGTCTATGCCCCCGAGATGCAGCGGGGCAACGTCGACATCTCCGCGGACTACCTCTCCTCGATGACGGAGTTCCTGAACAAGCAGGAGAACGGTCCCGATGCGGAGATCGTCGCCTCGCCCGACACCGACGCGACGCTGGAGGAGCTCACGGCGCTGGCCGAGCCCACCGGCATCGAGCCGCTCGAGCCCGCAGAGGCACAGAACGCCAACGCCTTCGCCGTCACCGCGGAGTTCGCCGAGGACAACGACCTCACCACGCTGAGCGACCTTGCCGAGCTCGGCGCGCCTATCACGCTGGCCGCAGCCGAGGACTGCTCCGAGCGCACCGACTGTGAGATCGGCCTGGAGAAGACCTACGGGCTCGACATCACCAAGGTCGAGCCGCTCGGCTTCGGCACCCCCGGCACCAAGGACGCTCTCGAGAAGGGCGAGGTCGAGCTCGGCCAGGTCGGCACCAGCGACGCGACCCTGGAGTCGCTCGGTCTGGTCCTGCTCGAGGACGACAAGGAGCTCCAGAACGCCGAGAACCTCGTGCCGATGGTGAACAGCGACTTCCTCGACGAGAACCCTGACGTGGCCGAGACCCTCAACGAGATGTCTGCCGGACTCACCACCGAGGACCTGGCCACGATAATTGGCAAGGTCGACCTCGAGCGAGAGCTGGCCAAGGACGTCGCCCGTGAGTACCTCGAGGGCAAGGGCCTGATCTGACCGATCTCCCGGCGCGTGTGCGGAGCGGCGTCCGACGACTGATCGGGCTGCTCCCCGATGGTGTCGTCCGCCGTTTGGTCCGGGTTCGGCACCGCGGGTCCGCCCTTTCCGTGCTGGTGCTCGTCACCGACGACAACGCCGCGTTCCTCGACGACTGCCTGCGTGCGATCGCTGCGCAGTCAAGGCAGGTCGGGGAGATCCTGCTCGTGGCCCGGGGCGATGCCCGTGAGACGACGAGGGCGCTCGGCCGTGCCGCGGCTTCCAGCTGGCGCGTACGACGGCTCGACCTGCCCGGCTCCTCCTGGCCGGTCGCGGTCACCGATGGCGCCCGTCGGGCCGCCGGCGACCTGCTGCTGGTCTGTGACGCCGGTGACCGGATCGCCCCGGGCTCGCTCGAGGCGATGTCCCGCGCCCTGGAGC
>JBPCND010000221.1:0-3613 GCA_051001655.1 Nocardioides sp.
CGACCCGACTCCGGTGGCGCTCAACGCGTCGACGAGGAGGCCGGTCCGCACCGCGGCGGCCGCGTCCGAGTCGATCATCGCCGCATGCAGGGTCTCCTCCACCTGACGCTGCACGGACTCACTCAGCTTCAGGCCGAGGTCGCGGGCCAGCGCCTTGCCCTTCCCGGCGACCGCACCGATCAACCGGCGGCGCTGGCGGGCCAGCTCGCGCAACGCGTCGCCGTCGAGGTCTGCCTGGGCCTGCCGAAGCGACTCCCCGAGGTCGAGCACCTGGGTCATCTCGTCGGCGTGATGCCGCACGAGCATGTTCACCACCCACGCCGACGTCGCCGGCTTCCGCAGCGACTTCACCCGGTCCGACAGCTCCCGGTCCGTTCCCTTCAGCCGAGCCGCAGCATCGTTTCTCGCCTCGGTGAACTCCGCTGGGGTCAACCCGTAGAGCTCCTCGGCGACCTCCTGAAACGTCATCGTCGGCCAGACCCGGCACGACGGGCCGCCGGACCCCGCACCGGCAGACGGTGCAGCTCCACCTCGGTGAGCCGACCATCGGCGACCACAGCACTCATGTACGTGCAGTGCGGCTGGCGTCGCCGGTCCGTCGGCGAGCCCGGGTTCAGCAGCCGCAGGCCCGAGCCGGCCGTGGTGTCCCAGGGGATGTGGCTGTGGCCGAAGACCAGCACGTCGACGTCCGGGAAGCGGGCCGCGGACCGCGCCTCCCGCCCCGACGAGGACCCGGTCTCGTGGACGACGGCGACATGGACCCCGCCGATCTCAGCGAACGCGACCTCAGGCAGCCGCTCCCGCAACGCCCCGTGGTCGTTGTTGCCGAAGACACCGACAAGCCGTCTCGACCGGGCCTCCATCTCGTCGAGCAGCCCCACGTCGACCCAGTCGCCGGCATGGATGACGACGTCAGCCGACTCGACGGCGTCCCACACCTGTGCCGGCAGCTCGTGGGCCCGCTTCGGCAGATGCGTGTCCGCGATCAAGACCAGACGCATCGCAGTCACAGCTCCTCGTCGAGCCCCTGCTCGATGGCATAGCGGACCAGCTGGACCCGGTTGTGCAGCTGCAGCTTGCGCAAGGTGTTCTGCACGTGGTTCTGCACTGTCCGGTGGGAGAGGAACAGTCGCTCGGCGATCAGCTTGTAGGACAGCCCCTTCGCCACCAGCCGGAGCACCTCGGTCTCGCGCTCGGTCAGCCGCGGCGCGTCGGGGTCCGACGAGGCGGCCGCCGGGGTGTCCGAGAGCCGTCGGTACTCCCCCAGGACCAGTCCGGCCAGTCCCGCAGTGAACACCGTGTCCCCCTCGGCCACCCGGCGTACGGCGGCGAGCAGCTCCTCCCGCGAGGCCGACTTCACGAGGTATCCGGTGGCGCCGGCCTTCACCGCCTCCAGCACGTCGTCCTGCTCACCGGACGCCGACAGGATCAGCACCCGCACGGCCGGGTCACTCGCGACCAGGGATGCCGTGACCGCGACGCCGTTGGGTTCGGGGATCTGGAGGTCCAGCACGACCACCTGTGGTCGCGTCGCCTTGGCCCGGACGATCGCCTCGGTCCCGTTGGACGCCGTCGCGACCACGGACAGACCCGCCTCGGTGAGGTCGCGCGTCACACTGTCCCGCCACATCGGGTGGTCGTCGACCACCATGACGGTGAGCGCCACCTCGAACCTCCCTCACGCCGCCTTGCCTGCCGAGCCCGCTCAGGCTACGACCTCACGACGGTCGGACGTACCGCCCGCGCCGGTGCACCAACGGCTCCACCGCTTCGCCCACATGGATCTCCTCGACCACCCCGTCGAGCAACAGCGACCAGCCGACCTCGGCAGGCGGACGGGCCACGGTGAACCCCGCCCAGGCCGACGCCGATGCCAGCACCGGTCCCCATGGCGTCTGCTGCCAGGACGCCATCCGGAACGGCCCGCCCGGCGCCGGCGCCGTCCCCGCGAACGCGTCGGCGAGGTCGCGGTCCCCCCACCCGAGCAGCTGTACGACGCCGCGCCCGGTCTGGCCCAAGACGTCCACGAACGACGAGTCCGGGTCGACGAGGGCCAGCACATGAGCCGGGTCGCCGTGCGCCACCATCAGCGACGAGACGGTCAACCCGGCCCGGTCCGCATCACCGGCCGCATCTCCGCCTACGGTCCACAACGTGACCGCTCCCCCTACACGTGCCCGGAAGCGGCGCGCCGGGTCCCGCGAGCCCTCGGGCTCGAGGAACGGATGCTCGGAGTGGATCGTCCCGGGTGGTCAGGGCGTGCCGTCGCCGGTCTGTGTCCCATCCCCTTCCAGATCGGTCGTGCTTCCGGTGCAGCGGCCACCGCCGACGTTCTACATCCACAGCGAGCCTGCTCACACACGAGGTTACGTCCCCGCATCCTGATCAACGCCACGGCGAAAAGATCCGCCGAACGGGCAAACCGGCCTCCCCACCCTCCCAAACACGTCTGAACGGACGGTTTGCCCGTTCGAGTGGCCCTCCACAGCGCTCGAATGACGGCAGGCCGAACGACCGCGTCTGTCAGGCTTTGCGCTTGTCCCGGATGTACACGACCTGGTTCCTCCGTTTGACCTCGAACAGCTCGGTCGCTTCGATCAGGTCGCTCAGCTTTCGGTATCCGTAGTTCCGGGGGTCCAGCGAAGCCTGGTTCGCGATGTGGCTGCCGACCGTGCCCAGGTGCGCCCAGCCCTCGTCGTCGTCCGCGGCGTCGACCGCGTTGCGCAGCATCGTCACCAGCCTGGTGTCGCTGCGCAGCTTCTTGGGATCGTTGGCCGGCAACGCCGGCAACGCCGGCAATGCCGGCACCCCCGGCACCCCCGGCACCCCCGGCACCCCCGGCACCCCCGGATCGGCGACGGCTGCGGACGGCTGCACGAGTCCTTCCACGAAGGTGAACTGCGAGCACGCGTTGACGAACGGCTCCGGCGTCTTCTGCTGGCCGAACCCGTAGACCTTCACCCCGTCCGTCAGGATCCGCATCACGAGTGGCGTGAAGTCCGCATCGCTCGACACGATCGCAAAGGCATCCACGGACCGGGCGTAGAGCAGGTCCATCGCGTCGATCACCATCGCCATGTCGGAGGCGTTCTTGCCGGTGGTGTAGGCGAACTGCTGCATCGGGCGGATCGCAAAGGCGTGCAGCGTGGCTTCCCACTGCTTCAGGTGGGGACTCTTCCAGTTCCCGTAGGCCCGTCGGACGTTGGCGGCCCCGTGGCGCGCGACCTCCGCCAGGATCACGTCGATCTTCGACGCCGGTGCGTTGTCGGCGTCGATCAGCAACGCGATCCGCTTGTCACCGTCCATGCGACCTGCCTCACCGTCCATGAGACCTCCCTCTTCGATCGGCTCGATCGGCTCGACCAGCCCGATCGGCTCGACCGGCTCGACCGGCTCGACCAGCCCGCGGGACGCTCAGCTCCCACTCGGTGCCCTGTCCCGGTCCGGTGACCAGCACCGCCGTACCGCCCAAGTCCGCGACCCGACCCCGCACCGACTCGCTGACCCCGAGCCGCCCCTCGACAGAAGCCGCAGCGAGCCGGTCCGCCGGGATACCTGGCCCCTCGTCGCGGACGGTGACCACCACACTGGGGCCGAGGTCCTCGACCAGCAC
>JBPCND010000222.1:0-4163 GCA_051001655.1 Nocardioides sp.
GCTACTGGATGATCCAGCAGGCCATCGCCTGCGACGACCCGGTGATCTTCCTGGAGCCCAAGCGGCAGTACCACGCCGACAAGGCTGAGCTCGACGACACCGCCTCACCGGATCCACTGTTCACCTCGCGGGTGGTGCGTGCGGGCACGGATCTGACCCTGCTGACCTACGGCCCGATGGTGAAGACCTGCCTGGCGAGCGCCGAGGCCGCAGCGGGGGGCGGCCAGAGCATCGAGGTCATCGACCTCCGCACGCTCTCGCCGCTCGACATGGGGCCGGTGCTCGAATCGGTGCGCAGGACCGGCCGGGCCGTCGTGGCCCATGAGGCGCACGTCAACCTGGGGCTCGGGTCCGAGGTCGCGGCCCGGATCACCGAGGAGTGCTTCTATTCCCTCGAGGCACCGGTGCTCCGGGTGGGCGGCTTCGACACGCCGTACCCACCGAGCCGCATCGAGGAGGAGTGGCTTCCCAACCTCGACCGGGTCCTGGATGCCGTCGACCGCTCGCTGGCCTACTGACGACGAGGAGATACCCGTGAACGAGTACAAGCTGCCCGACGTCGGCGAGGGCCTGACCGAGGCCGAGATCGTCACCTGGAAGGTGAAGGTCGGCGACGTCATCAAGATCAACGACATCGTCGTCGAGATCGAGACCGCGAAGTCGCTGGTGGAGCTGCCCTCCCCCTACGCAGGCACCATCGCGGCGCTGCTGGTTCCCGAGGGCGAGACGGTGGCCGTCGGTACGCCGATCATCCGGATCGGCGACGGCTCGGAGGCCTCCGTTCCTGAGGCCGCGAGCCCACCCGGATCACGGGCCGCTGCCTCGGCTGGATCTCCGGGCGGATCTCCGGGGCTCGGTGAGATCGACATGTCGAACCCGGCTGCCACCGGTGGCGGTGAGAACCAGACCCTGGTCGGCTACGGGCCACGGGAGGCAGCGGCCAAGCGTCGAGCTCGCCGCGGAGCGGCCGCCCCGTCGACCGGTGCGGGTGCCGCGGCGCAGCTGCAGGTGCAGAGTGCCTTCGGTCAGGGTGGCGTCGAGCTCGCCGATGTGAGGGCGGCCGGCGACCCCGATGACCTAGCGGAGCCCGAGGAACCCGCCGTCCCCGCCTCCCCGGTCGTGACGGAGACGGATCCCGCCGCCGCCCGGGTGCTTGCCAAGCCGCCGGTGCGCAAGCTGGCCAAGGACCTCGGGGTGGACCTCGCGACCTTGGCACCCACCGGGCCGGACGGCACCGTGACGCGCGCCGATGTCGAGGGCGCCTCGGCCGCCGGGTCCTCCTCGCAGGCCGCGCCGTTCGACGGCGCCGAGGCCTCGGTCTCGGCGCTGGCACGCGTCCGGCCAGCCGCAGGGGAGCGCGAGACGCGGGAGCCGATCAAGGGCGTCCGCAAGGTGATGGCGGAGGCGATGGTCGACTCGGCGTTCACCGCCCCGCACGTCACCGAATGGGTCACCGTCGACGTGACCAGGACGATGAGGCTCGTCGACAAGCTCCGGGGCCATCGGGACTTCCGGGACGTCAAGGTGTCCCCCCTGCTGATCGTCGCCCGCGCGTGCACGCTCGCCATGCGACGTACCCCCGAGATCAACGCCGCCTGGGACGCCGTCACACAGGAGGTCGTCTTCAAGCACTACGTCAACCTCGGGATCGCCGCCGCCACCCCACGCGGGCTCGTCGTGCCCAACATCAGGGACGCGGACTCGATGCCGCTTGTCGAGCTCGCGTCGGCGCTCAACGGGCTGGCCCGGACGGCTCGCGACGGCAAGACCCAGCCTGCCGACATGGGTGGTGGGTCCTTCACGATCACCAACGTAGGAGTGTTCGGCGTGGATGCCGGCACGCCGATCATCAACCCGGGTGAGTCCGCGATCCTGTGCTTCGGCGCTGTCCGCAAGCAGCCGTGGGTGTTCCCTCCGGGCAGCGGGCGGATCAAGGCGCGCGACGTCACCACTCTGGCGCTGTCGTTCGACCACCGTCTTGTCGACGGGGAGAAGGGCTCGCGTTTCCTCGCCGATGTGGCCGCCATCCTCGAGGACCCCGGCACCGCCCTCCTGCACTGACCCCTGCCGAGGCGGCACGTCTGCACGCTCCGATGCCGTCGAGTCGGCACGTCTGCACGCCTTGAGTTCAGCCGCCCGCATCCGGTCGAGTCGGCGCGTCTGCACGCCCTTGACGCAACCGTCCTTGAGCGGTCCGGTGCCGCCGCGGTCGTCCGGCGCTGGCCTGGCACCCAGGGTCAGATCGGCTGCGACTGAGGCCGCGATGACGCGCGCCTGAGCGAGGCGATGCCCCAGCCGGAGAA
Source organism: Nocardioides sp. (assembly GCA_051001655.1). GTDB lineage: Bacteria > Actinomycetota > Actinomycetes > Propionibacteriales > Nocardioidaceae > Nocardioides_B. Next base: position 2,304 of record JBPCND010000222.1, read on the forward strand.
GTCCGAGCCGGGGCATCGCACATGTGCGGTCAGAGCACCGACTTCCACCTGCTGATGCAGGTGTTCAGTCGACCTTCGCCTGCTCGCCGCGGTCGATCACGACCGGGACCTGCTGGAGGACGCGACCGTCCTTCTCGCACGAGAGGGTCCAAGTCTCGATCAGGCCGGGGACCTCGGTCGAGCTGACCAGCGTCGAGTCGAACAAGGTTGCCTCCAGCGTGTACGTCGCCGTGATCGAGGCGAAGTTGATCACCCGGAGGACGTAGGTGCCGGGGCTCGGCGCCGCAATCTCGGTCGATTCCTTCTCGCCGACGAAGTTGCCGGAGGAGCCGACCTTGGTCAGCGAGCCATCGGCGTTCTTCCGGTAGACCTCGAGGTCCAGGTCGTCCGGGGTCTCGGTGACGACGAACTCGTGGTCCACAGACTGACCGACTGTGGTCGGCCCGCCCCGGTTCTCACCACTTTGCGAAAATGGATGCCGCGGACTAGACCAGGTGTCCGCTATCCGGACTGGGACTCGGAGCGGTCGAGCCACGCCAGCACCGACGCGGTGTGCTCGCCGAGCAGTGGTGGCGGGAGATGCTCGGTCCGGGCGCCAGCGTGCAGGTTGTCGTCGAAACGAAGGGGAGGTCCCGGCAGGTCGACACGGCCGGCCGTGGGATGGTCCACCGAGACGACCAAGCCCTGGGACCGGGTCTGCTCCCAGGCATAGACCTCGTCGAGGGTGCGCACCTTGCCGGCCGGGATGCCCAGGTCGGCCAGTGCCACCAGCCAAGGGCCGGCAGCGTCCACGGCCAGCGCGGTCTCGATCGACGCGACGAGCTCGCCACGCAGCGCCACCCGGTCGCGGTTGCTGGTGAAACGCTCGTCGTCGATGTGCAGCAGCGTGGCCAGCGTCCGCCACTGGTGGTCGGTGCCGCAGGCGATCTGGATCGGAGCGTCGGCGGTGCGGAAGAGGCCGTACGGGGCGATCGAGGGGTGGTGGTTGCCGATGCCGTGAGGGACCTCGCCAGCGACCGTCCACCGGGTGCCCTGGAAGGCGTGCACCCCCACCACCGAGGCCAGCAGGCTGGCTCGGACGACGCGGCCACGTCCGGTCCTGGACCGCTCGTGCAGCGCGGCCAGGACCCCGTAGGCGCCGTACATCCCGGAGAGAAGGTCCGCGATCGGCACGCCGACCCTCGTGGGCTCTGCCGAGGAGGGACCGGTGATCGACATCAGCCCGGCCTCGCCCTGTGCGATCTGGTCATACCCGGCGCGGCCGCCTTCGGGTCCGTCGTGACCGAAGCCGGTGATCGAGAGCACCACGAGCCGAGGGTTGATCTCGTGCAGCCGCTCGACCGAGAAGCCGAGCCGATCCAGCACGCCGGGCCGGAAGTTCTCCATCAGCACGTCGGCCCGCTCGACGAGCCGGGTGAGCAGCGCCTTGCCGTCCTCGGACTTCAGGTCCGCGGTGACGGACTCCTTGTTGCGGTTGGCCGAGAGGAAGTACGTCGACACGGGGTCGTCGTCCGGGCCGACGAAGGGAGGTCCCCACGAACGTGACTCGTCGCCGCCGTCGGGGGACTCCACCTTGATGACCCGGGCGCCGAGGTCGGCGAGCATCATCGCCGCATGGGGACCGGCCAGGGCCCGGGTGAGGTCGACGACCAGGAGGTCCTCGAGCATCAGCGCGGAGAGTCCGTGGAGGTCAGCCACTCGTCCCAGAAGTCGCCGAGCGGCCGGGCCCGCCTCTCCACGAAGCTGATGTAGTTTCCCCGGCCACGCACCGAGCCGGCGTTCTGCTGCGGCCAGGCCTTCATGAGGGTCAGGAACCGGTTGCGGCCGATCCGGGCCTTCAGCCGCTGGAGCATCAGGGCG
>JBPCND010000223.1:0-3563 GCA_051001655.1 Nocardioides sp.
GACCAACCCCATTCAGCTATGCAGGGACCGACGACGGACAGGGCACCGACCACCAGCTTGACCAAAACGACTCACGCTGATGAGCGCGCGTTCGGTCTGCGGGACGTGCTTCGCCGTGACTGCGTCAGGGCTCTCACCCGGATTCCGGCGGGCGGCGAGCCTCGGCCTGCCGTGTCTGTTCGGTCGCGGCCACGACACAGAAGTCGTTGCCTTCGGGGTCCCGCATCCAGGCGTGCCGCTCGAACCGCTGGTGCACCGTGGCACCGAGAGCCGTCAGCCGTTCGATCTCGGCGAGCCACTCGGACGACGAGAGGTCGAAGTGCACAGGCGTCTTCGAGCGCCGCTCGAGGTCGGCCTGCTGGAAGCAGATCTCGACATGCGGGCCGTCGAGGATCACACCCGGATCCGTTTCCGGGGTGTAGCCGAGCGCCGCCAGCCGCGCTACCTCGCCGTCGTCGTACGGTCGGACGTCGAAGTCGTCCAATGCCGCCGCCCAGAACCGAGCGAGGGCCGACGGTGTGCCGCAGTCGATCACGATCTGCTTCAGACGCCCCATCCAGGGATGCTCGCGCTGCCGTGCAGCGCGCGGCAAGCGACTTTCGACGCCGCACGTCCGCGGCTGGCCGAGCAGACGCCGCACCTCGGCACGAGCGGCGTCTACGCAATCAGCGGCATGGTCGGGCGTCCCGCTCGGATGGCGGCATGTTCGGATGTTCCGCCCCGATAGCGACCATGAGCGGTCGTCCACCTCACCGAGGTTCGGGCGGGCCGGGAGGCCTCGACCGGTTTTCGCCGCGTTCGGCGCCGCCCGCGTCACCCCATGCCGGTCGAGCGTGACCAGGCAGGATGTGCTGTGCGACTTTGCCACCGGTCCGGGTCGCGCACCCGACCAAGAGGGCCGCTGGGGGCGCTCAACCTTTTCCGCTGCACAGGCGTCTCTAGCCTTGACGAGAGGCGGTAGGGATGGCCGGCTGCGACGAGGAGCGGTTCCGGGACTTCGTGATACGCCGCTCGCCGGACCTTCTCCGCACCGCCTATCTTCTGACAGGCGATCGCGGTCACGCTGAGGATCTGCTGCAGACCGCGTTCATGAAGACCCACCGACACTGGAGCCGGCTGCGCAACCAGGAAGACCCGGGAGCCTTCGTGCACCGGGTGATGGTCACCACCCGGGCCACGTCGTGGCGGCGGCGCCGGGTCCACGAACGCTCGACCGACGTGCTGCCTGAGACCACCGGTAACCCGGAACCCGAGCTGCCGGACGGTACGGACCAGGTCTGGACGACGCTGGCCCAACTACCGCCCCGGATGCGGGCAGTCCTGGTGCTGCGTTACTGGGAGGACCGGTCGGAGGCTGAGACCGCACAGATCCTCGAGTGCTCGGTCGGCACCGTGAAGAGCCAGGCCTCGCGGGGGTTGGCCCGGCTACGGACCCAGCTGTCCGCACCGTCCGAGGCTGAGCGTGAAACCGAGACCTCACCGAGGGGACCAGCCACATGAGCACCGAAGATCTGCTTCGCGCCGGCTTGCGACGACACGCCGACGACATTGTCGTGCCGCACGACGTGTATGACGGCGTGGCGCAGCGCTGCCGGCGGGATCGACGTCGCCGAGCCGCTGGGGCGGCCATTGTGGCCTGTGCGGTGGTCCTCCTCGTGGTGCCGGTGACACGGTCTGTCGTCGGCGACGGCCGGGACCCGGACGCTGTTGCCAGCCCGGTTCAGGCCTACCCGCTGCCGCCGCGCGGCCCGCTGGCCACCGACGGGACGTTCCTAGCCGAGGTCGTTCGGGCGCCGTGGGGCAGTGGCCCGGACGCATTACAGCCGCCGACAGCTACCAGGCAAGTCGTGTACGCCGCTGACGTCGGCGGCCACCGCTGGGCCAAGGTGGTCGGAACCGTTGACGGCCAGCTGATGGGCGTCTGGCTCCAAGGACCTGAGGGCGCGGCCGGGAACGCCCTGACCCTGCAGAGTGAGCCGCAGCCGGTAGGCCCCGGGCCCGAGGTCTACAGCGACTACGCCGACGGCACTACCGTCGTGTTCGTCATCGGCCAGCCCGGTGATCAGGTGTCACTTTCCGAACGGGCGAACATCGACGCGACCGGGACGGTATCCCGCGACTACACGCCGGTGGACACCCTCGACGGCGTCGCGGCCGTGGCACTGTCCGGTCCCTGGCAGCCCGCCCTCGGCGCGAAGGTCGACCGCGGCTCGGCGACGGTCTACCGGGGCAGTGGGTCTGGCGGCGCCCAGTTCGGGCCCGATGACCAACCCCGGCAGTGGACCGATGCGGCGATCGCGGCCGCCGCGACCGAGGCCCTCGGAGAGCCGCCTGAACCGGCCCTCGCCCGCCAGGTACTGGACCAACTGACGGGGCACGCCGGATACACCCTCGACGAAGTCCGGCCCACGGTGCTGTACGCCGGGCCGGCCGCCGGCGACGGACAGGTCCTGCTGCTATCTGCAATCCTGCCCTCCGGCGCGGTGGCCATTCTCGGTGGCGGAAGTCGCTTTGACTCCGAGGGGAACCCGGCCTACGGCGGTCCCGGCCTCCTCGAGCTGCACCCCGCCGGAACATCGGTGGCCGACCTGTTGGTGGTTATGCGTAGCGACTTCTACGACGGCAGCGGACCGATCCCGTTCGACAGCGAGTTGGTCGTCTTAGGCCCCGTCGGCAGTGCCACCTTCCAGGTCGGCGGCATCGACCCGAACGACGAGCAGACCCAGGACGGGCGGATCGTGCGCATTCATCCCGGCGAGAACGTCAACAGCGTGCAGGCCCTGGACGCCGACGGCACCGTGCTCGCCGACGGGACAGTTGGGGGGGTAGCCGACGTGCGAGACCTCGGGGACGGCCCGGGCGACTGACACCCGTGCCTTCACCTGCGGCGATCCTGCGTACCGCCTCGGCGACCTGCTCCTTCATGGTCCCGAAGCCGCATTGGCGGCATCCGCGCCCTCCCCGCCAATCCCCCGGGGACCAGCCCGAACGGAAGCTGTCATTGAAGTCGACCCCCCAGGCCGCGGGTTACACCTCAACCGCGGAAATCAAGGAAGGCCTGGCTGGCCCTCAGAACTCTGACACGCGATCATCGGCAGGACCGGCTGGGCGTTTAGGTGCCGGAGGACATGTAGGCGGCCAGGATGTAGTTGGGGTGGCGGTCGAGGTTTGTGCGGGCCCGGTCGTACCGCATGGTGGTCCGGGGGTCGGCGTGCCGGGCGGCGATCTGGACGTCGCGCAGGTCGACGCCGGCGTCCAGCATGGTGGTGACGAGGGTGTGCCGCAGCATGTGCGGATGCATCCGGGGCAGCCGCACACCCGCTACCGCGGCGAGGTGGCGTAGCCGGCGGGTGGCAGCATGCCGGTCCATCCGGGCGCCGCGCAGGTTGAGCAGGATCGGGCCCGCGGTCCGTCGCTCGACGGCCCGGTCGATGGTGCGGCCGACCGCAGGCGGAAGCGGCACCAACACGACCCGGGTTCCCTTTCCCACGACGCGCAGCACGCGATGGCCATGTTCCTCACCGAGGTCGGTGACCTCGGTGCCGGTGGCTTCGAAGATGCGC
>JBPCND010000224.1:0-3253 GCA_051001655.1 Nocardioides sp.
ACCCGCATGGTCAGCTCGGCCACCTGGGCGCCGAGCCGGGTCAGCTCCACCAGAGTCGACGCGGACTCGGCAGCGTCCATCGACCACAACGACGCGCACCTCAACTCGTCCAGGTCCGTGCGCATCGAGGTGACTGTGGCCGCGACGCGGTGCCGCGGATCGGGACTCAGGGTTGCCTTCGGACATGGCTCCAGTCAAGCACTCGCCACCGACATTGATGGAGACCCGTGGAAGGCCCGTCACGGCTCCGCGGCGGCACGGTCACGATGGCCGGCAGCCTTTGGCATACCGACAGGCCGATCCCGCTGCTCCCCCGAACACGATGAGACGCGAGGAGGGAGAGCCGATTCGACCAGAGAGGTCCAACACCACACTCTCCGACCCGTCGGCGGTCACGATCGAAACCTATTGACCCGCTGTCGCGCGAGGGCTCATCCGGGCAGCAGGCCCATCGCGTGGGCGTGCCGGAGCACGTCGGCGTGCACCTGGTCGTGGACTTCGAGGTAGTCCGCAGCATCCGCTCCAGGCAGGGACAGCACCTCGACCACCACCTCGCCGTCCTCTGGGTTGGTCGGGGCGCCAACGAGGCGGACGTCGGCGACGGCGTAGGCCCACAGCGCTCGTGGGTGGGGAAGGTGCGGGCGATACGGCCGGTCGCGGTTGCTGTCGGCCACGTGCGCAGAGAAGAGGCGCAGCCCAACTACTAGCTCGGCCCCCACTCGAGCAACTCGCGCCGCGCCAGCTCGGCGAGGGACTCGTCGGGCTCGCGGGTGCCACCCGGGAGAAACCGCCAGCCCAGCTCGCTCCGGCACACAACCACGTGTGAATCCTCTGTGACCGCGACGAGGTGCAGCCGTGCGACCAGTTCCTCGGGCATCGCCCGAGTGGTGTAACTGAGCCGGCAGTCGGCGTACTCGACGTAGCCCTCGCGGAATAGCTCCGGAAACCGCTTTCGCCAAGACTCGTCATCGCCTCCCATGCCAGCATTATGCGGAAGCCGATCGGCCGCGCGGCCTCGGGCGGGCCGTACCCCAGCGGTGGATTCGGCGCCGGCGTCGAGCTACCGGACGACGCCTACCTCTGGGCTCTCGACACCGATCGCAGCGGAGAGGTCTGCCTGAGGACGCTGGCGCGCTCGATGGACAGCGGCGCCGTCTCCCGGCTCGTGCCCTGACCGAACAAACGGCGTTAGGTTCACTCCTCCGAGGCCGCGGCGCCGGAGCCCTCCTTCTGCTTGATCAGGTCCATCACGGTCGAGTCGGCGAGCGTGGTGACGTCGCCGACCTCGCGGTGCTCGGCGACGTCCTTGAGGAGCCGGCGCATGATCTTGCCCGAGCGGGTCTTCGGGAGCTCCGGGACGATCATGATATGTCGGGGCTTGGCGATCGCGCCGATCTGCTTCTGCACGTGCCGGCGAAGCTCCTCGATCAGGTCGTCGGGCGCCGTGCCGTCGTCGTTGAGCGCGGACTCGCGCAGGATCACAAAGGCACACACCGCCTGGCCCGTCATCTCGTCGGCCGCCCCGACCACGGCCGCCTCGGCGACCTTGGGGTGCGACACCAGGGCCGACTCGATCTCGGTGGTGGAGAGCCGGTGGCCGGACACGTTCATCACGTCGTCGACGCGGCCGAGCATCCAGAGGTCGCCGTCCTCGTCCTTCTTGGCGCCGTCGCCGGCGAAGTAGAAGCCCTGCTCGGCGTACTTCGACCAGTAGGTGTCCTTGAACCGCTCGTCGTCGCCCCACAGCGTGCGCAGCATCGCCGGCCACGGCTCCTTGAGCACGAGGTAGCCGCCGGAGCCGTTGGGCACCGACTCGCCCTCCTCGGTGACCACGTCGGCGCTGACGCCGGGCAGTCCCTTCATCGCGGAGCCGGGCTTGCCGTGGGTGACGCCGGGCAGCGGCGAGATCATGATCTGGCCGGTCTCGGTCTGCCACCAGGTGTCGACCACGGGAGCCTGCGAGGCGCCGATCGTCTCGCGGTACCAGATGTAGGCCTCCGGGTTGATCGGCTCGCCCACGGAGCCGAGGAGCCGGATCGAGGAGAGGTCGAACTTCGCGGGGATCTCGGAGCCCCACTTCATGAAGGTCCTGATGGCGGTGGGGGCGGTGTAGAAGATCGTGACGCCGTACTTCTCGACGATCTCCCACCACCGGCCCTTGTGCGGTGAGTCCGGCGTGCCTTCGTACATCACCTGTGTCGCCCCGTTGGCGAGCGGTCCGTAGACCATGTAGGAGTGGCCGGTCACCCAGCCCACGTCGGCAGTGCACCAGTAGACATCGGTCTCGGGCTTGAGGTCGAAGACCGCCCAGTGCGTGTACGACGTGCCCGCGAGGTAGCCGCCCGTCGTGTGCAGGATGCCCTTGGGCTTCCCGGTGGTGCCCGACGTGTACATCACGTACAGCGGGTGCTCGGAGTCGTGCATCTCCGCCTCGTGCTCGGCCGATGCGCCGTCGACGGCGTCGTGCCACCACACGTCCCGCTCGTCGTCCCAGTCGACGTCCTGGCCGGTACGCCGCACCACGAGCACCTTCTCGACGCTCTGCCCGTCCTCGGCGGCCTTGGCGCAGGCCTCGTCGACAGCCGGCTTGAGCGCGGACGCCGCCCCACGCCGGTAGCCACCGTCGGCGGTGATGATCACCTTCGCCTCGCAGTCGGTCACCCGGGTGGACAGTGCGTCGGCGGAGAAGCCGCCGAAGACCACCGTGTGCGGGGCACCGAGCCGGGCGCACGCCAGCATCGCGATCGCGGTCTCGGGGATCATCGGCATGTAGATCGCGACCCGGTCGCCCTTGGCGACGCCGAGGTCGGTCAGTGCGTGGGCGGCCTTTCAGACCTCGTCCTTGAGCTCGGCGTACGTGATGTCCCGGATGTCGTCCGCCGGCTCGCCCACCCAGTGGAGCGCCACCTTGTCGCCGTGGCCGGCGTCGACGTGCCGGTCCACGCAGTTGACCGCCGCGTTGAGGGTGCCGCCCACGAACCACTTGGCGAACGGCGGGTTCGACCAGTCCAGGACCTGGTCCCACTTCTGACCCCAGTCGAGCCGCTCGGCGGCGGCCGCCCAGAAGGCCTCCCGGTCGCCTTCGGCCCGGTCGTAGGCCTCCTCCGTGACGTTGGCGTCGGCTGCCAGCTCGGCCGGCGGGTCGAAGCGCCGTTCCTCGCGGGAGAGATTGGAGAGGGTTTCGTCGGTCATCTGCTGCTCCCAGGATGGTGTGCGGGTGCTGACGTCAGTACAGCGAACCTACCGGCCGAAG
>JBPCND010000225.1:0-7650 GCA_051001655.1 Nocardioides sp.
GGTCCGGTCCGCCGGGTGCTGCTCGGCGGCGTGTCCTCGCGCGTCGTACGCCACTCCAAGGTGCCCGTCGTGGTGGCTCATCGCGGCGGCTGAGCCCGTCGTGACACCACGGTCTCCACGAAGTTCACCCGCCAGATCATGGCCACCACAGGTGGCGAGCAGCGCGGGCTTCAGGGTTTTGACCGCCATCCTCCCCGGTGCCGTGGGCCGGGAAGGGGACGGGCTGGACGGACCGCGTAGAGTGGGGCGCACAACTCAAGAGGGGCTGATCGGTTTCGACTTGGGACGTTAGTTCCAGGTGAAGCGGGTCGAGGATCCAAGGTCATCTCGTAAACGCTCCTTGGAAACCAACAACTGCCGACTCAAAGCGCAGTTCGTTCGCCCTTGCCGCCTGACGGCAAGTAGCGACGGGTCAGACTGAGGGCGCCTCCGCCTCAGCTCCTGGCCTCATCTAGGAGGCTTGCTGGTGAGTCCGGGCCACGAGGACTCACCGGGACTTTTCTGTGGCTGAGCCTGTAGGTGATGTGTTCGTGGGAGTGCCTGGGCTGAGAAAACGACATCACGAACTGCACCCGGAGAAGCCCTGGAACGGCGCCGAAGGACGCGGGTTCGATTCCCGCCAGCTCCACCGATCCCTCTTGACGTCGGGGTCCACCGTTACGGTGGGCCCCTTCGTGCTTCCCTATCCTTTGCCCATGTCGGCGAGCTCGGACTGCCTGTTCTGCGACATCGCTGCTCGTGAGGTCGCCGGTCACGTCGTCCTCGAGACCGACGACATGGTGGGCTTCCTCGACGTCCGGCCCGTGTTCAAGGGCCACACCCTGCTCATCCCCCGGCGCCATGTGATCACGCTGCCGGACCTGCCGCCCGAACTACGCGACCCTTTCCTCGAGGCCGGTCAACGTCTCGCCGTGGCGATGGTCGAAGGTCTGGGGGCGCAGGGCTCGTTCGTGGCGATGAACAACGCCGTGAGCCAGAGCGTCGCCCACCTCCACCTGCACGTCGTCCCCCGCACGAAGGGCGACGGGTTGCGGGGGTTCTTCTGGCCGCGCACGACGTACGACGACGGCGAGGCCGAGGAGTACGCTGACCGCCTTCGAACTGTGCTGGAGGACCTCGGATGAGCTGGTGGGAACGCCAAGTGGTGCCGCGGGTGACGAACTTCTGTTGTGGGCTCGGCGATGTCGACAAGCTCCGGTCGCCGGTGTGCGAGGGCCTCCATGGCAGGGTCCTGGAGGTCGGTTTCGGCACCGGACACAACATCAGGCACTACCCGGCCACCGTCACCCAGATCGCGGCCATCGAGCCGTCGGACCTCTCCTGGCGAATGGCGCGGACGCGCATCGCCTCCAGTCCGGTCGAGATCCGCCGCGACGGGTTGGACGGACAGCGACTCGACCTGCCCGACGACTCGTTCGACTGCGCCTTGTCCACGTTCACGATGTGCACCATCCCTGACCTGGGCGCGGCGCTGACGGAGGTCCGTCGGGTTCTGAGATCGGAAGGCACCCTCCACTTCGTGGAACATGGGTTGTCCCCGGACCCGAAGGTCGCGCGCCGTCAGCGTCAGTTCGAGCCCCTGAACCGTCGGATCGCCGGCGGGTGCCGTCTCACGCGAACGATCGACGAACACATCGAGCGGGCAGGCTTCGAGCTCGCGCGGATCGAACGGTTCTACGACTTCGGTCCGAAACCGTTCGGCTACATCTACCGTGGCTCGGCGAAGCTCTCCTGACGCTCTGGCAGCTGGACCCGACGGGGGATGCCGCGGACGTGGTTCCCGGTGCCCCAGGCAGCGATGAGCAGGCCGGCGGCACCGATGACAGCGCCACCGATCGCGTCTGCGAAATAGTGCCAGCCGAGATAGACCGTGGCGACGACGGTCAGGCCGAGGAACGCCCACAGCGAGATGCGGAGGCAGCGAGGCATGCGGAGCAGCTCAGCGATCAGGCAGGTCGTGACACAGATACCGACATGCAGAGAGGCGAACGCCGCGATCGTCTGGACGGCCTGGGTGGCGAACGGGTCTGCTAGGACGTCGTACCTCTCCTGGATCATCGAGGCCTGCAACGTCGACACCCAGGTATGGGGCAGGGCGGCGAAGTCGCCGGGCTCGGCGTAGACCGGTCCGAGGGTCGGCACCAAGAAGTACGTCGCCACCCCGAGCACCCAGTCGGCCGCCACCGCTGTCACGAACCACTCACCGGCACGGACGCTTCGCGACCACACCAGCGCGACCGCCAGGGAAGCCGGCACCAGCACGATCCAGGCGACGTAGACAAAGGACATGACATGCGCGGCGACGCCCGTCCCGAGCACCTGGTGAAGGACGTCCGCCGGGTCGTTGCCGAGCCACAGGATCCGGTCGAATCGGGCCAGAGCGTCGTCCCAGAGCCGGCGATTGACGAACGGGACATAGCTCTTGAGGTTCCGGAACGCGACGTAGGTGAGGTACCACGCCCCCAGCCCGACGAAGGCGAACCGGACGTGGTCGCGTCCCCACCGCTCACGGACCACGGCGCCGAGCTCCGACGCGACGTGACGGAGCGAGTCGGCTCGGCGGACCGCGCGTGGGAGCACGTCGGTCAGGAATGCGGCCAACAGGATCGCCGGAAGCCGCAGGTAGGTGGGGACCGAGACGCCGTCGGGGTCACGAAGCGGGAGGTGGAAGCTCACCGCGACGCCGACCGCCGCCGCAGCCAGGACCAGAGCCTGCGCCACTGCGAACCTGAAGTTGCCATTCCGCACGCCCCGAGAGTAAGGCACGCCGAGTCGCTCACTAGAATCCGGTGCGCCGTGCACCGTCGTCTTCGCAACAGGAGGAACGCAGCTCATGAGTCGATACGCCGACAAGGTCGTCGTCGTCACCGGAGCCGCCCGGGGCATCGGCGCCGCCACAGCCAGGCGCTTCGCCGACGAGGGCGCCGCCGTTGCGATCCTCGATCTCGAGGAGGAGGCAGCTGCCACCACCGCAGCCGGTCTCGGTGCGGCTCGCTCACTGGGTCTTGCCTGCAACGTCGCTGATGCGGACTCCGTGGACGCTGCCGTCTCAGCCGTCGTCGCGCAGCTCGGCAAGGTCGACGTTCTGGTCAACAACGCCGGTGTCACCCGCGACAACCTGCTGTTCAAGATGTCCGAGGACGACTGGGACACCGTGATGAACGTGCACCTCCGCGGCTCGTTCCTGATGAGCCGAGCGGCTCAGAAGCACATGGTGGCGGCGACGTACGGCAAGATCCTGAACCTGTCCAGCGCCTCCGCTCTGGGCAACCGGGGCCAGGCGAACTACTCCGCGGCGAAGATGGGCCTGCAAGGCCTCACCCGCACGCTGGCTCTCGAGCTCGGCCCCTTCGGAGTGAACGTCAACGCGGTCGCGCCTGGCTTCATCGTCACCGACATGACCGACGCCACCGCACGCCGGGTGGGGATGGAGCCCGAGGACTACCGCAAGCTCGCCGCCGAGCGGAACCCGGTCCGACGGGTCGGGTACCCCCAGGACATCGCGGCCACGGCTGCGTTCCTGTGCAGCGACGAGGCGTCCTACATCACCGGACAGACGCTGTACGTCGACGGCGGCGCCAAGATCTGACTGCGACACGCGCCACACCCAGGGCGGTGCTGCCATGACCGGAGCGTCCCTGCCGTCACACTTGCGTCATGGCTCGCACCACCTTGCACTACCTCATGCCCCCATCGGCCGGCCGCACCCGCCTGGTCGTGGCGCTGGCTGCTGTGGCGTGCCTGGCTCTCGCCGGATGCAACGACGAGGCGACCGAGACAGCGGCCGAAGAGTCGCCCGGGGAGCAGGCCGTCGCCGATCCGATGACGCTATCGGGCCAGTGGCCGCTCACCGGTCTCCCCGCCGACGGCGAGGCGCCCGAACACCCCGTGATGGTGGTGAAGATCGACAACTCGGACGCCAGCTTTCCGCAGATGGGGCTGGGCAAGGCCGACCTGGTCACCGAGGAGCTGGTCGAGGGCGGAACCACCCGGTTGGCGGTCTTCTTCTACTCCCAGCTGCCCGATGTCGCCGGCCCGGTCCGGTCGATGCGGGCCACCGACATCGGCATCGTGCAGCCCGCGGACGCCGTCCTGGTCGCCAGCGGTGGAGCGCCGCCGACGGTGCGCCGGGTCGTGGACGCCAAGATCGAGACGTTCGTCGAAGGCGCCAAAGGCTACTTCCGTGAGGAGAGTCGTGTGGCGCCGTACAACCTCATGATCAAGCTGCCCGAGCTCGCCGCGTCCCTTAAGCCCCCGGAGCCGCCAGCCGACTACCTCCCGTGGGGGACCGAGGAGGACTTCCCCAGGGGTCGCCCGGCCAAGCGAGTGTCGGCGGTGTTCTCGGAGAACCACACCACCACCTGGAGGTTTGGTCGCGACAGCTACAGCAACCCGAACAGCAATGCGCCGGCTTCCGACCAGTTCAAGCCTGCGACCGTGCTGGTGCTGCGCGTGGAGGTCGGCGACGCCGGCTACCTGGACCCGGCCGGCTACCCCGTGCCCGAGACGAAGTTCACCGGTTCGGGCGCGGCGATGGTTTTTCACCAGGGGCGCGTGGTCCGGGGGACTTGGAAGAAGGACGGCCTCGACGGAGAGCTCTCGCTGCGCACGCAGGTCGGAGAGCTCCCGATCCCACCAGGCAAGGTCTGGATCGAGCTGGTCCCCGCCGACGGTGGCAACGTCACCATCGGCTGAGGTCAGCCCGACCGTTTCGCAGGGCGTCATGCTTGCGTCATGGCTCACGAACGCTCCAGTCCGTATCAGATGGTTTGCGTGGGGGCGCTCCCGGGCGCCAGAATCGAGCACGGCCTCGATCCTGGCGCATCTCGGCACGGTCCAGTCGCCACAAACAAGCACAGCCTCGATCCCGGCGCTGAAAGCGGCTGAGGGCTCGACCTGGCGGTCCGTCCTTCACGCGCCGCCCGACGAGGCGTGGAACGATGGGGCCATGGCGTCCGCACCGAGCATCTCCTACTCGATCACGGTTCGGCTCGACCTGCCGGCGGGGGGCACCGCGATCAGCCGGCTCACCACGGCCGTCGAGCATGCCGGAGGCATCGTCACCGCCCTCGACGTCAGCGCCTCGGGGCATGACCGGATCCAGATCGACCTCACCTGTGCTGCCTCCGACACCGACCATGGCGAACGGATCGTGGAGGCCCTGCGCGAGCTCGACGGCGTCATTGTCCACAAGGTTTCGGACCGGACCTTCCTGATGCACCTCGGCGGCACGATCGAGATGGCCAGCAAGCACCCGATCCGCAACCGGGACGACCTGTCCATGGTCTATACACCCGGCGTCGCGCGGGTGTGCGCGGCCATCGCCGCGAACCCCGAGGACGCCAGGCGGCTCACCGTCAAGCGCAACTCCGTCGCGGTCATCACCGATGGCTCGGCCGTGCTGGGCCTGGGCAACATCGGGCCCGCAGCTGCGCTTCCGGTGATGGAGGGCAAGGCCGCCCTGTTCAAGCGGTTCGCCGGCATCGACGCCTGGCCGCTGTGCCTCGACACCCAGGACCCGGACACGATCGTCGAGGTCGTCCGGGCCATCTCGCCGGGTTTCGCCGGCATCAACCTCGAGGACATCTCCGCCCCCCGCTGCTTCGAGATCGAGGCCCGGTTGCGCAAGCTGCTCGACATACCCGTCTTCCACGACGACCAGCACGGCACCGCGATCGTGGTGCTCGCAGCGTTGACGAACGCACTGCGGGTCGTCGGCAAGGACCTGGCCTCGGTCCGGTTGGTGATGTCCGGTGCCGGTGCAGCGGGTACGGCGATCCTGAGGCTGCTGCTCGAGGCGGGTGTCCGAGATGTCGTCGTCGCAGACGTCGACGGGGTCATCCACCGCGACAGGCCCAACCTCCACGCGTCGCTGTCCTGGCTTGCTGAGGTCACCAACACCGCCGACTTCACCGGTGACCTCCAGGAGGCACTGGTCGGCGCGGACGTCTTCGTCGGGGTCTCGGCGCCCAACCTGCTGACCGGCGAGGACGTGAGCCGGATGGCCGAGGGCTCCATCGTGTTCGCCCTGGCCAACCCGGTGCCGGAGATCGACCCTGGGGAGGCGCGCGCACACGCTGCCGTCGTGGCGACGGGTCGCTCGGACTACCCCAACCAGATCAACAACGTGCTGGCGTTCCCGGGCGTGTTCCGAGGGCTGCTCGACGCCTCGGCCACCCAGATCGACGACACTCTGCTCGTCGCGGCCGCCGAGGCGATCGCGTCCGTCGTCACGGCCGAGGAGCTCAACGCGAACTACATCATCCCCAGCGTGTTCCATGCGGATGTGCACACCGCCGTCGCGGCGGCCGTGCGTCAGGCCGCGGAGCAGATCAAGGTGGCCTCGCCGTGAACGACACGGCCGCCCAAATCTCGGCAGGCGCACTGCTCGTCGCGACCCCGGAGCTCGCCGACCCGAACTTCGAGCGCACCGTCGTCCTCCTGCTCGACGTCGACGAGAACGGAGCACTCGGCGTCATCCTCAACCGGCCTTCGCCGGTCTCGGTGGACGAGGTCCTGCCCGACTGGTCCGCCGTCGTCTCGAAGCCCGACGTCTTGTTCCGGGGCGGGCCGGTCGGCACCGACTCGGCGTTGGGAGTCGCTCTGTTGCCCGAGCCGGATCGTGTGGACCCGGTCGGTTTCCGACGGATGTTCGGGACGACCGGGATCGTCGACCTCGACGCCCCGACCGAGATCATGGCACCGGCGCTCAGTGGGATGCGGATCTTCGCCGGCTATGCAGGTTGGACGATCGGGCAGCTCGAGGACGAGATCGAGGAGGGGTCCTGGTACGTCGTACCCAACGCACCTGACGACCTCCTCGGGTCGGGGCCCGAAGGTTTGTGGTCACGCGTGCTGCGCCGTCAGCCCGGTGAGCTCGCCTGGGTCTCCACCCGACCGGCTGACCCCGCGCTCAACTAGGCGCAAGTTGGTCCGACGGCGTCGGGTCTGACCTAGACTGGTCCACTATGAGCACCCAGATGACCCCCGGTGTGCAGACCCTCGAGGACACCCGCACCGCCCCGGTGGAGAGCCCGGTCGAGCCGGGGGACCACGAGCGCTTCTCGCACTACGTCGAGAAGGACAAGCTCACCGAGGCAATGGTGCTCGGCACCCCGGTCGTCGCCCTGTGCGGCAAGGTGTGGGTGCCCAGTCGCGATCCGGAGCGGTTCCCGGTCTGTCCGGAATGCAAGGACGCGTGGGGGCAGTTCAAGAAGGACGACGACGAATGACCTCATCCGTGCCCGCATCGTCATTGCTGGTGGCCCTCTCCTCGTTGGCCCTGGTCGCCCTCGGCCCGGTCGTCCCAGCCCATGCCGGTCCGGTCCAGTTCGGTCCGGTCCAGGCCGGTCCGGCGGAGCTGTCTGAGGCCTGCCGCGCGGCAGCCCCTGCCGCGCGGGCAACACGAGGCCGGGTCCCGGACACATCGACGTTCACCCGCGAGGAGCTTCGGGACGTCGACCAGGAGATCCGCCGCACGGATGGCTCGCGCGCGGCGACGTACCGGCAGGCCCGGACCTCCGGTGTGATCGACGTACACATACACGTCATCGGGAGCAAGGCCGCCCGCGGTCCCAAGCGCACACGGGTGGACCGGCAGATGAGCGGGCTGACGGAGGCGTACGCCGCAGGTCAGTCGCCGCTGAGCGC
>JBPCND010000226.1:0-4301 GCA_051001655.1 Nocardioides sp.
CAACGACGACTCGGTCGAGGGGCTCGCCAAGGTCTCCGACAACCCGCGGTTCGCGTGGGACTCCTACCGTCGGCTGCTGTCGATGTTCGGAAACACCGTGCTCAGCATTGACCGCTCCGTCTTCGACGACGCGCTCGACGAGCTGAAAACGGGGCGAGGTGCCGCCAGCGACGTCGACCTGGTCGCCGACGACTTCCGGGAGCTGGTGTCGACGTACCTCGCCATCGTCAAGGAGCACACGGGCGAGCCATTCCCTCAGGACCCACGCAAGCAGCTCGAGCTTTCGGTGCGGGCTGTCTTCTCGTCCTGGAACACCGAGCGGGCGAAGATCTACCGTCGGCAGGAGCGCATCCCTGACGATCTCGGAACCGCCGTCAACGTCTGCACGATGGTTTTCGGCAACCTCGGCGACGACTCGGGCACTGGGGTCTGCTTCACCCGCGACCCCGCCACCGGCCACCGCGGGGTGTACGGCGACTACCTGGTCAACGCCCAAGGTGAGGACGTGGTGGCCGGCATCCGCAACACGCTGCCGCTGACGGCTCTCGGCGAGACCGACCCCGCGTCGTACGAGCGGCTGCTCGAGATCATGTCGACGCTCGAGTCGCACTACCAGGATCTGTGCGACATCGAGTTCACCGTCGAGCGTGGCACCTTGTGGATGCTGCAGACCCGGGTGGGAAAACGGACCGCCGCGGCCGCGTTCCGGGTGGCTGTGCAACTTGTCGACGAAGGCGTGATCGAGCTCGACGAGGCGCTTCGCCGCGTGACGGGAGCGCAGCTCGCCCAGCTGATGTTCCCCCAGTTCGACGTGACCGACGACCGGCAGCTGATCGCGACCGGTATGGCGGCCAGCCCGGGAGCTGCCGTCGGCAAGGCGGCGTTCGACTCGGCCACCGCTGTCGCGTGGGCGGCGCAGGGCGAGGACGTCATCTTGGTGCGCCGGGAGACCAACCCCGACGACCTACGGGGAATGATCGCGGCTCGCGGTGTGCTCACCAGCCGCGGAGGCAAGACGTCGCATGCTGCCGTGGTGGCCCGCGGGATGGGCCGCACGTGCGTGGTGGGCGTCGACGCACTGCGGGTCGAACCGCAGGCGGGGGAGTTCCGAGCACCGGGTGGTGTCTGCGTCAAAGAGGGTGACCTCCTGTCGATCGACGGGTCGACGGGCAAGGTGTTCACCGGTTCGGTCCCGGTCACGCAAAGTGCCGTGGTCGAGGCGCTGCTGGCGCCGGGCCGGACTGCCGATGACCAAACTGCCGATGACCGGCCGGTCGCGGGTGAGGCGGAGGACGACACCGCGGAGGCCGACACCGAGCGGGCCGAGCTGATCGATGTGGTGGCGCGGGTGATGGAGCACGCCGACTCCGTCCTCCGGATGGGCGTGCTTGCCAACGCGGACACGCCGCAGGACGCCAGCCGCGCTCGAGACTTCGGGGCCCAGGGGATCGGCCTGTGCCGAACCGAGCACATGTTCCTGGGGTCCCGGCGCAAGATCGTCGAGCAGGTGATCTTGGCCCGCAGCGACGAGCAGCGAGAGACCGCGCTCGAGCGGTTGCTGGCTCCGCAGCGGGACGACTTCAAGGGCATCTTCGAGGCGATGGACGGGTTTCCGGTCGTCGTCAGGTTGCTCGATCCGCCGTTGCACGAGTTCCTGCCCGACCTCACCGAGCTGTCCGTACGGGTGGCCGTCGCGCAGGCACTGGGCCGACCCGAGGAAGAAGCCGCGGCCCTTCTCAAGGAGGTGCAGCGGCACCACGAGCAGAACCCGATGCTCGGGATGCGTGGCGTGCGGCTGGGTCTCGTCATCCCCGGCCTGTTCTTGTTGCAGGTGCGAGCGATCGCCGAGGCTGCAGCTGAGCTCCGCTCGCGCGGGCTCGACCCGCGGCCGGAGATCATGGTGCCGCTGGTGGGTGACGTCAAGGAGTTCGCCATCATCCGCGAGCAGGCCGCGGCGACCGTGCAGGAGGTGAGTGACGAGCTCGGCGTCGACCTGCGCTTCCCCATCGGCACGATGATCGAGCTGCCGAGGGCCGCCATGACGGCGAGCCAGATAGCCGAGGAGGCCGAGTTCTTCTCGTTCGGGACGAACGACCTGACCCAGACGACGTGGGGCTTCAGCCGCGACGATGTCGAGGCCGAGTTCTTCCCCCACTACATCGAGGCAGGCATCTTCGGGGTCAGCCCGTTCGAAACGCTCGACGTCGACGGGGTCGGCAGGTTGGTCAGCATCGCGGCGTGGGAGGGCAAGGAGAGCCGCGCCGACCTCGTGCTGGGAGTCTGCGGAGAGCATGGGGGCGACCCTGACTCCATCCACTTCTTCGAGTCGATCCGGCTCGACTACGTGTCGTGCTCACGGTTCCGGGTGCCGGTTGCCCGGCTCGAGTCGGCGCGTGCCCGCTTGCTGGCCGACGATGCGGCGTCGGCCGGGACGCCTTAGCTGTGGAGTATTCGCGCCGGGACGAGCTGTGGTCGAACCTGTCAGGCACTGGATACGAGGAGAGCGAGTGAAGCGGATCGGACACGTCATCGGCGGGGCGCGTACAGGGTGATGCCGAAGCGGTGAACCGGTTGCTCGACTCTCCCACGGTCCAGGCCGTCAGCTTCGTCGGCTCGACGCCGATCGCGCGTCACGTCTATGAGCGCGGCACAGCGGCGGGCAAGCGGGTGCAGGCGCTGGGTGGCGCGAAGAACCACCTGGTCGTGCTGCCTGACGCAGACATCGACATGGCGGCAGACGCGGCGGTCTCCGCGGCGTACGGGTCGGCGGGGGAGCCCTGCATGGCCGTCTCGGTGGTGGTGGCCGTCGGTGCGGTGGCCGACCCGTTCATCGAGGCCGTCACCGAGCGGGTCGGCGGTCTACGCATCGGTGCGGGCACCGAGCCCGACTCGCAGATGGGACCGCTCATCACGGACGGCCACCGCGACCAGGTCGCGTCGTACCTCGACATCGCAATCGCCGAGGGTGCCAAGGTGCTCATCGACGGGCGGCAGCAGTCGTTCGACGGTGACGGCTTCTTCCTGGGTGCGAGCCTCCTCGACTCGGTGCACACCGACATGGCTGTGTACCGGGACGAGATCTTCGGACCCGTGCTGGCGATCGTCCGGGTCGACACGGCGGACGAGGCACTGCGAATCGTCAACGCCAACCCGTACGGCAACGGTGCGGCCGTCTTCACCCGCGACGGAGGAGCCGCTCGGTCGTTCGAGCTCGACGTGGAAGCGGGCATGGTCGGCATCAACGTGCCGATCCCCGTTCCGGTCGCCTACTACTCCTTCGGCGGGTGGAAGGACAGCCTGTTCGGCGACTCACACATGTACGGCGCCGAGGGCGTTCACTTCTACACCCGCACCAAGGTGGTCACCAGCCGCTGGCCGGATCCGTCGACAAGTGCTCTCGACCTGGGCTTCCCCACCTCGAGCTGAGGCCCTATCCCATCCTCACCGCATCCCCGGTAAGCGGTCAGTCCAAGCCGAGCACAGCCAGCAGCGCTTCGCGCGGCACCGCGGCTTGGGACTCCCTCACGTCGACGACGGCGACGCTCTGTGGCAACAGGAGGCGTCCTCCGGGCGGACACTCGGCTGGCAGACTCAACGGATGTCGCTTCCAGCGGATGGTCATGTCCATAGTGAGTGGTCTTGGGATGCCCGCTTTGGCTCGATGGACGACACCTGCGCCCGTGCACTCGAGATCGGGCTGCCAGCTATCACATTCACTGAGCACGTTGACTTCACCCCGTTCAGAGCCGGATACCTTGCCGAGAACTTCGGCTATCTCGTCACTGACGGGATCCTGACGGCGCCCCAACTCGACGTCGCGGGCTACCTAGCCTGTGTGGATCGATGCCGGGTGAAGTATCCGGAACTCCGGATCCTCACCGGCATGGAGGTGGGTCAGCCCCACCGTCATCGAGACGACGTTGCAGATCTGTTGGCCAAGGGCACGTTCGACCGCGTGATCGGGTCGCTCCACTGCCTCCCCGACGGTGACGAGTTCGCCGAGCCGTTCGAGCTGTTCTCTCGCCGTCCAGCCGACGAGATGCTCCGCGCCTACCTCACTGAGATTCCTCGGATGGTGGCGGAGTCACCGGTGTTCACAGCCTTCTCTCACATCGACTACTCGGTGCGCTCCTGGCCCGGGGACGCCAAGCCGTTCGACCCGGGTGACTTCGAGGACGAGTTTCGGCAGGCGCTCAGTGCCTTGGCTGTGAGCGAGCGAGCGTTGGAGATCAACACAAGATCCGTCTCGCCATGGCGCTTAGGGTAACGCCGAGGTCTCCGAGTCGACGTCATAGCGTTGC
>JBPCND010000227.1:0-8038 GCA_051001655.1 Nocardioides sp.
CGCGAGATCGCCGAGCGGGCCGGAGCGCGCTGCGCCGTCTCGAGCCACTTCTCCGACGGAGGCCGTGGCGCCATCGAGCTCGCGGAGGCTGTCGCGGAGGCGGCGAACGAGCCCAGCGAGTTCCGGCTGCTGTACCGCGACGAGGCGAGTCTGCGGGAGAAGATCGAGGCGATCGCCACGCAGGTGTACGGCGCCGACGGCGTCGACTACTCGGCCCCGGCCTCGCGACAGATCGACACCTACGAGAAGGCAGGCTTCGGGAGGCTCCCGATCTGCATGGCCAAGACACACCTCTCGCTGTCGTCGGACCCGACACTCAAGGGAGCCCCTACGGGATGGACCCTGCCGGTCCGGGAGGTCCGCGCCTCTGTCGGTGCCGGCTACGTCTACCCGATCTGCGGCGACATGCGGACGATGCCCGGCCTCGGCTCCGACCCGGCGGCTGCGCACGTGGACATCGACGAGGACGACGAGACGGTCGGGTTGTTCTGACCGCAAGGCAAGGGGTTGGTGTATGACCGCGCGCTATGTCGACCACCGACTGGGCGAGTTCCTCGACATGGTGGCGAGGAGACAGCCGACTCCCGGCGGCGGAGCAGTCGCCGCGGTCACGGTGTCCGTCGCCGCCGGTCTCGTGGCGATGGCGGCACGCTACTCGGCCGACCGGATGGACGGCGGAGACGCACTGGTCCACGACGCCGAGCGGCTCCGAGCAAGCGCCGCGGATCTCGCCGACGCTGACGCCGAGGCTTACGGCGCCGTCATCGCGGCGTACGCCGGCTCGGACGGTGACGAGCGGCTGAGGCGGCAGCTGGTCGGCGCCGCCCTGACGCGTGTCTCCGAGGTGGCCCTGGAGGTCGCCGAGCTCGGGGCTGAGACTGCACGGCTGGCCGGACTGCTGGCCGTCGAAGGCAAGCGCGACGTCCGCGGCGACGCGGCCACGGCCCTTCTGTTGGCAGAGGCCGCGACGCGGTCCGCCTCCCACCTGGTCGTCGTGAACGTCGAGGCCGGTGGGGGAGATGGTCATCTCGTCCGACGCGCGGCCGAGAGTGTGGCGACCGCGCGTGAGGCGGCCTCAGCACCGGCGCTGCGCCTTGCCTGAGTCACCCTACGGATGGCCGCGGCGTTGGTAGCGCACCCCCTGGGGTCAGCTCAGCGCTGTGCCGAACCGCTCCCACACGCGGTGGGAAGACAACACCTCGTGAATCGCATTGAAGACTTCCTCCGGCGCGGATCCGACCACGATCCCGGGACCGTCGGTCTCGATGCCCGCCGCCTCCAGCGGATCCTCCTCATGAGATGCTCTCGGGTACCCGGCAACCTCGGCCTCACACCTCGATGACCACCTGATTATCGGACCGCCTTGCCGGTAGAGCACGACGTCGGCCTGGCGGTGATACTGGCGAGCAGGCGGATATCCTGGCGGGATTCTCTTCGCCATCGTCTAGGAGCACTCGATGTCCAGCCCCACGCGCATCACCCACCTGATCGCAGGCGCTCCTTGGACGGGCACCGCCGAGCGCACCAGCGAGGTCTTCAACCCCGCGACCGGTGAGGTCTCCGGCGTCCTCGACCTGGCGTCGCAGCAGCTCGTCGGTGAGGTCGTGGCGACCGCGAAGCAGGCCTGGCAGAAGTCCTGGGGCAACATCTCGCTGGCCCAGCGCAGCACAGTGATGTTCAAGTTCCGCGAGCTGCTCCATCGCGACAAGGAGCGGATCGCGGCGCTGATCACCGCCGAGCACGGCAAGGTGCTCGACGACGCGCTCGGAGAGGTCACCCGCGGCCTCGAGGTGGCGGAGTTCGCGTGCGGGATCCCGACCCTGCTGAAGGGTGGCTTCAGCGAGAACGCGTCCACCCGGGTCGACGTCTACTCGATGCGTCAGAGCCTCGGCGTGGTGGCCGTCATCTCGCCGTTCAACTTCCCCGCCATGGTCCCGTTGTGGTTCGTACCGGTTGCGCTGGCCTGTGGCAACGCCGTCCTGCTGAAGCCGAGCGAGAAGGACCCCAGCGCCACCATCGCGGTGGCGGCGTTGTGGAAGGAGGCCGGGTTGCCGGACGGCGTGATCAACGTCCTCAACGGCGACAAGGAGGCGGTCGACGCCCTGCTCACCCACCCCGACGTCAAGGCCGTCTCTTTCGTCGGCTCGACGCCGGTCGCGCGTTACGTCTACGAGACCGGAACCGCGCACGGCAAGCGGGTCCAGGCCCTCGGCGGCGCGAAGAACCACATGCTGGTGCTACCGGACGCGGACCTGGACCTGGCAGCGGACGCTGCGATCAACGCCGGCTTCGGCTCGGCCGGTGAGCGTTGCATGGCGATCTCCGCGCTGGTGGCGGTCGAGTCGGTCGCCGACGAGCTGGTCGACAAGATCAAGGACCGGATGGGCAAGCTGCGCATCGGCGACGGCGCCCGTGGCTGTGACATTGGCCCGCTGGTCACCGGCGCACACCGCGACAAGGTCGCCGGCTACGTCGAGGCGGGCGCTGAGGCGGGCGCTGACCTGGTGGTGGACGGTCGAACCGGGCAGTACGACGCCGACGGCGACGGCTTCTTCCTTGGTCCGACCTTGTTCGACAAGGTCACTGCGGACATGTCGATCTACACCGACGAGATCTTCGGTCCGGTGCTGTCGGTGGTCCGGGTGGCGTCGTACGACGATGGGCTGGAGCTCATCAATGCCAACCCCTACGGCAACGGCACGGCGATCTTCACCAACGACGGCGGCGCGGCCCGACGCTTCCAGAACGAGGTCGAAGTCGGCATGGTGGGGGTCAACGTGCCCATCCCGGTGCCGGTCTCCTACTACTCGTTCGGCGGTTGGAAGAACAGTCTCTTCGGAGACAGCCACGCCCACGGGTCCGAGGGCGTGAGCTTCTTCACCCGTGGGAAGGTCGTCACCTCGCGGTGGCCCGACCCCAGCCACGGGGGCCTAAACCTGGGCTTCCCCCAGAACGACTGAGCTCCCCGGCACATCGCTCGCTTCTGAGGGCTCTGCGCTGCCAAACGCAGCTGCACCGGCCCGTCTTCAGCGTCCGGAGGCCCGGCCGTCCTGCAACGGTCCCTTGGACGGCACGTCACCGACACGGTCGACGTAGGCGACGACCCGGTTGAACAACGTCGTCATCCCGGCCGCGTCGATCCGGCTAGGAGAAGGGTCCTCGGCAAGCTCGTCGAGCAGCGGGTCGGCCTCCGCGACTCCGGCGGACGCGGCGACCTGAGCGCACACCCTGGCTGCATCCCGGACCGCCCGTGGATCGATCGTCCACACAGCCTCGAACAGCCGGTGTCGGTCGGGCACGGTGGTTTGCCCCGGCAGCTCCCAGGCCGTCAAGGCGGCCGGAAGATCGGCTGCGTCGCAGACAACGGCCCATTCGCGCCGCATCGGCGCATCCGGGGCCAGGTCGACCCGGACGGGACGCTCCTCGCTCGAACGGCGCGAGGTGAACTCCGCAAGAGCCATGGTCGACCGGGCGACGCGGGCAAGCTCGTTCCACCTCGGCAACGAGGAACGATAGTAGCGCTCGTGCTGGAAGACCCCGAAGAGAGTCGGTCGCTGAGCTCGTGCGCAGCACTCGTCCTCTATCGCCCAGGACAGTGCGAGCAGGGTGGTCTTCCTGAGGCGAAAGGCGGCGAGGTGGGGGTGCCGGCGTCGAAGCTCGGCGAACACCGAGGGTGTGGCTGGCGGAGCCGAGGCAGCGGCCTCGGCGATCGCCACCTCGAGCCGAATCCCGGCCGCACGGCGTCGAAGCACCCGATGGATCAGCTCAACGTCGGCCTCGGCATAGCGGCGGTGCCCGCTGGGCAGACGACGCGGCTCGGGGAATCCGTGCCGAGCCTCCCACATCCGGATCGACGCGGGGGTGAGTCCGGTCCGTGCGGCCAGGTCGCCGATCGTCAGCTGGAACTGACCCAGTTCTTGCGCATCCATCGTTGTTGTGGTCACCTTGGGATGCTAACCTAAACAAACTGTTTAGGAAACTGTTGAACAAATGGAGGTTCACATCATGACACAGACCAACACCACCCTCGAGGGTCAGAGCGAGCAGATCGTCGACTGGACCGACCTGGGCCGGGAGATGTGGTCGTTCCTCACCGGTCGTGAAGCCGCGATCAACTACCGCTTCATCGACATGGCCGTCGAGGTGCCCCGCGACACCGGCGCCGAGGCACCCCGGGCGACCTGGAAGCTCAACGGCACGCTCCAGATCACCACGCAGGACCGCACCACCACGCAGGTTCGCTGACCATGGTCGCTCTCGACGTGAACGCGGAGCTCGACATCGAGCTCGTCGTTCCCGGCCGCCCACCGGTGCTGGCGTCGCTCCGCGGCGTGGGCCAGCGTCTGGAACTGCGGGTCGACGATCCGGGGACAGTTGCAGGGGTCGGGGACGTCGCAGCGATTCGGACGCTTGCCGACGGGCTCGCCGACCACGGGCTCTCACTGCGGGTGATCTCCGGTGAGAAGCACCTGGTCACGCTGGGCGCGACGAGGAGTCCGTGGTGGCACAGACGGCTCACCGGGTCGCGGCACATCCGGCTCGGGAGCGCCCGAGGGTTGTGGACGTCAGCGCGGTCCCGGGCTCGGTCAGCCGGAGGAGGCGTCCTTCCCGATCGCACACTTGCGCCTCCCGCGACGCCGTTCCCGGTGCTGCCGACCCTCGTGCGTCGACCTCGCCGCATCACCACCACGCACGCCGTCCGCGGCGGGGGTGATCCCAAGCTGGTGCTTGCTCCGCGGCAGCACCCCTGGCTCGGTGACCGCAAGCCCTACTTCCGACTGCGCAAGGACCGGACCACGCTCGGCAGCGGCGAAGGATGCGACATCCGACTGCCTGGTCTCGCCGAGCTCCATGCCGAGATGGTTCTGGACGACAACGACGAGTTCGTGCTGGTGGCCAGGGACGGGGCCACCCGGGTCAACGGCGAACGAGCCGACCAGCAGCAGGTCCGCACCGCCTCGCGGCTGCAAATCGGCGAATGGACCTTGACGTTCTACCGTGAGGAGTACGCCGACCACGGGCGTCCGTACGGAGGCCGGCTGGGTGGCGAGATCGGTCACCAGCAGCCACAACCGGCTCGCCCGGGTCCCTCTCCCGTGTCGACCGGCCAGGAGGCCTCGTGACACCCGGAGGACCTGTGCTCGTGGCCGGTGCCTCCGGCTTCGTCGGACGGCGTCTCACTCGCGCCCTCGAGCAGGCGGGACACGAGGTGCTCGCGATGACCCGGAACCCCGAGGGCTACGACGGGCCTGGGACCGCCCGGCGCGCGGACGTACACCAGCCGGCATCCCTCACCTCTGCGCTCCAAGGGTGCGAAAGCGCCTACTACCTGGTGCACTCCCTGGGCTCTGCGGACTTCGAACGCCTGGACGCTGACGCGGCGCAATCGTTCGGAGCTGCCGCCGGGGAGGCCGGGCTCTCCCAGATCGTCTATCTGGGCGGACTTGGCAACGACCACGACGAACTGTCTGCGCACCTACGCAGCCGTCGAGAGGTGGAAGGCCTGCTCGGTGCCGGGGGTGTGCCCGTCACCGTCCTGCGCGCCGGGATCGTCGTCGGAGCCGGTGGCATCTCGTGGGAGATGACCCGCCAGCTCGTCGAGCACCTTCCCGCGATGATCACCCCCCGCTGGGTGGGCACCCGAACCCAGCCGATCGCGGTGGACGACGTGGTGCGATATCTGGTGGGTGTGCTGGGTCGGCAGGGGGCGGTCGGCAAGGTCTTCGAGGTGGGCGGTCCGGAGGTACTGCGCTACTCCGACATGCTCAGACGGGTCGCGGCCCTCCAGAACCGCCGGCTCTTCATCGTGCCGGTGCCTTTGCTGACCCCTGGCCTGTCGTCTCGCTGGCTCTCGCTCGTCACCGACGTGGACACCCGTGCCGGCCGCAACCTCGTGGACTCGATGTCCAACGAGGTGGTCGTCTCCGACGACTCGATCCGGTCCGTCGTCCCGTTCGAGCCCACCGGCTACGACGACGCCGTTCGCCAGGCCCTGGCCGAGCACGGGATGTCCGCGTGAACCGGGTCTCCTGGGATTTCCTGCCCCAGGCGGTGGTCGATCGGCTGCCGATGCCCCTGACCCACGTGGTCCACGTCGCCCATGCCGAAGGCGACCGGATACGACGGCGGCGTCGGAGGGTGGTGACCGGGGTATCGATCGCCGGTGCCGGTCTGCTGGGAGCATCGCTGTCCACTCGCCCCGGCTCGAAGGAGTTCTACGCCGCGACACTGGCCGTCGCCGGCGTCTGGACGGCGGGAGGGTTTCTCTCAGGCCCGCTACACCTCGGCTGGATCGAGGCCCGCGACGAGCGCCTCCGTCGCCCCGTGATCACGCCCGTCGCGACCGGGGTCTGCGCGTTCGGCTTCTTCTATGTCATTGCGCTCGTCGCCCGGCGCATCCCCGTGCTCGACGACGCCATCTCCCGGGTGCTGGTCTTCGCCGAGGAGGGCGACCGGCCCTTCGTCCTACTCACCACACTCGCGAACGGGTTGGGTGAGGAGGTCTTCTTCCGTGGGGCTCTGTACGCCGCCCTCGACCATCATCCCGCCGCAACGTCGACCGCTGTCTATGCGCTGGCCACGAGCACGACCCGCAACCCCGCACTGGTGCTGGCCGCCGGGGTCATGGGGACGCTGTTCGCGCTGCAGCGGCGCGCGTCCGGTGGGCTGCAGGCGCCTGTCCTCACCCATCTGACCTGGTCCACGCTGATGGTCCGCTACCTGCCGCCACTGTTCCGCCGCGCACACGGAGAGGGCACTCGATGACCGGTGTCGTCGACACTGCACTCGACCGGGCGGTCGTGCCCGGCTGGGGACTTGGGCACCGTTGCCTACGCGCGTTTCAGCGGGTGCGGGCCTGCTCAGGCGACGTTGCCCAGGACGCGCGTCACCTCGACGTGTAGCGCCACACGACCGGGGTTCTCCCGTGGCACGCGGTAGCGCTCGGCGTACCTCCGCACCGCCTCGGTCACCGACTCCTCGTCGTCACGGATCCAGGCCCTGCCCTCGATCGTGGCCCACCGGCGCCCGTCAACCTGACAGGCAGCGAACAGCGCCCCGCCGTCACCGGCCGACCGGATGTTGCCCGCCTTGCGGGACGTGCCCGACGTGATCGCCCACGCCGAGCCCCGTTCGGGATCGAGCACGACACCCATCGGGACCACGTGCGGCGTCCCGTCCGGACGTAGGGTCGTCACGATGCAGAGGTGTCGCTCGCGCCAGAACTCGAGGAACGCCTGCGAGGTCGGCATCGCTGAGGTGGTCATGGAGCCATCCTCCCGCAGGGAAAGGAGGAACCATGACTGAGCCGGGTGTCGTCAGGGGGGAGGACGGGCTGGACAGGCCGGCCTGGGCCGCGGTCGATCCGCTGATGCGGGACTACTACGACACCAAATGGGGGATGCCGGTCCGGGACGAGCAGGGCCTCTTCGAACGGCTCACCCTCGAGGCGTTCCAGTCCGGGTTGTCCTGGGCGACGATCCTGCGCAAACGCCCGGCGTTCCGGGTGGCGTTCGAGGGATTCGAACCCGAAAGGGTCGCCGGCTACGACGAGCGCGACGTCGAGCGGCTGATGTCGGACCAGACGATCGTCCGCAACCTCCGCAAGATCGGGGCAACCATCACCAACGCCCGTGCAACCATCGCCCTTCGTGACGAAGGTGGACTGCCCGAGCTGGTGTGGTCGTTCCGGCCGGATGTGACGCCTGCCCCGACGACGTACGCAGAAGTGCCGACGACCTCGCCAGAGTCGATTGCGTTGGCCAAAGCCCTGCGCAGCAAGGGATTCGTCTTCGTCGGGCCGACGACGATGTTCGCCCTGATGGAGGCCGTCGGGATCGTGGACACGCACTTGGTCGACAGCCACCGGCGCCGCTCCTCAGGGATCTGGAGCTGACGAAGCGGGGGGCGGAGAGTTTTACCTCGAAGTGTTGGCGGATCACACGACTTGCGACCTATCCTATGAGGAGTCAGGTGGATGTCGCACGATCGAACAGATGCGGCGGGGCCGTCGTTAGTCCACGGGTTCACACACCATGAA
>JBPCND010000228.1:0-4451 GCA_051001655.1 Nocardioides sp.
TCACCGAGGGCACCTTCCGGCCGGTCATCGGCGACGACGTGGTCGATGCCGGCCGGGTCGAGAAGGTCCTGCTCTGCAGCGGGCGGATCACCTGGGACCTGATGGCGGAGCGCAAGAAGCTGGAGGGTGAGGAACCCCGTACTGCGATCATCCGACTGGACCAGCTGTACCCTCGTCCGGTCGGCGAGCTCAAGGCCGAGCTGGCGACGTACCCCCACCTCGACGAGATCCGCTGGGTCCAGGACGAGCCGGCCAACATGGGGCCCTGGCCGCACATGGCACTGAACCTGACACGTGATCTCGAGGGAGTCCCGTTCCACCTGGTGTCGCGGCCGGAGTCCTCCTCTCCGTCTGTGGGGCAACACTCACGACACGTGGAGGAACAGAAGTCGCTGCTCCAGCGAGCCTTCTCCTGATCCGGCGATGTACTTCACCGACCGCGGTATCGAGGAGCTCCAGCGACGCCGGGGGGACCAAGAGGTCACCCTGACGTGGGTGGCGGATCGGCTCCAGGAGTTCGTGGACCTCAACCCCGAGTTCGAGACGCCCGTCGAGCGGCTGGCCACCTGGCTGGCGCGGCTGGACGACCCCGACGACGAGTGAGCGACCTCGAGATCTGAGTAGCAACGCCCATGCGGGACTCGCCCTGGACCGCGGATGCTGAACCCATGAACATCACCTGGGCGTGGGTCCTCAAACTGGTCATCGGCCTCTGCGTTGTCCTGACCGCGCTCTCGGGTCTGGTCATCGGCTGGCTGGCCGTGGAGTTCCAGTTCTTCGGTGCCAGCCCCACTGCTGAGGACTTCGAGGTGGCGGCTGGAGCCTACGCCGCATCCGCAGGCGTGCTGATGCTGGGGGCCCTCGCGGCACGCAGCTCCGAGGCCCCCCGGTGGATGGTGGTCTGGGCGCTCGGCTGGGCGGCCATGCTGGTCTTCCTGGCACTGTCCTCGGTCTCGGACGCGTCCGCGACGCTCGACCCCGGACTGGGGTCCAACGGCTGGCAGGACGGCGCCGGAGGCGCACTCGCGTGTCCGTGGACCTGGCCACTGGTGCTGCTCGGCGCCTACGCGTCGCTGCGGCGGCGCCGGCCGGTCACCGTGTGAACACGACCTTTCCAAAGACGTCGCCCTGCGCCATGGCAGTGAAGCCGTCGCGTGCCCGCTCCATAGGCATCACGTCGTGGACCAGTGGCTTGGTCCCGGTGGCGTCGAGCAGCTCCATCAGCGACGCCAGGTCGGCCCGGGTCCCCATCGTGGAGCCGATCACCCGGAGCTGGAGGAAGAACACCCGGGTCAGCTCGGCGTCGTCGACATCGGGACCGCTGGTCGTGCCCGAGACCACGATCGTCCCACCAGGACGCAGGGATCGCACCGAGTGCGACCACGTCGCGCGGCCGACGGTCTCCATCACCGCATCGACACGCTGTGGGAGCCGGGCGTTGCTCTCGAAGACCTCGTGCGCCCCGAGCTCTAGCGCACTCTGTCGCTTGACCTCGCTCCGGCTCGTCGCGAAGACGCGCAGTCCGCCCGCACGGGCAAGGCTGATCAGTGCCGTCGACACTCCCCCGCCGGCGCCCTGGACGAGGACCGAGGCCCCTGCCTTCAGATCGCCCTGGACGAACAGCATCCGGTATGCCGTCAGCCACGCGGTGGGCAGGCAGGCTGCCTCCTCGAACGACAGCGAGCACGGCTTCGGCACGATGTTGCGGCGCGGCACCACGACCGTGTCTGCGAACGTGCCCTGGTGACGCTCGGAGAGCAGTGAACGTTTCGGGTCCAGCGTCTCGTCGCCGACCCAGTCGGGGTCGCTGACCACCGCATGCACGACGACCTCGTTGCCGTCCTCGTCGTAGCCGGCGGCATCACAACCCAGGATCATCGGCAACGCCTCGTCGCGAAGCCCCACGCCCCGCAACGACCAGAGGTCGTGATGGTTCAGAGCGGCAGCCTTCACGCGCACCGCGGCCCATCCTTCGGGAACCTCGGGAGCGGGGCGCTCACCGACCACGAGGCCGGACAACGGGTCGTCGGGGGAGAACGTTTCGGCGTAGACGGCGAACATCCGCCGAGCCTAGTGTGAGTGCAGCGACCCCACGGCGGCGGTCGGGCGGGGTCGTCACCGAACGGACCTCGGTCGGTGTCACGTGCGTCTGCTCGCCAAGGCCAGCCGGGACGGGAGCGGCCAGAAGCGCAGGAGTGCGACGGCGACCACGTCGACGTCCGGCACCACCCCGACGGTCCACGAGTCGACCCCTGCCCGCGGGTTGTCCCGCTCGACCCACCAGCCCGCGTCTTCACGACGAGTGGCCCGCTTGACCGCGAGAACGCCATCCGGGAGGCGTACGACGACGATGCGTCCTGTCCGGGGAACCCCCCCATGCAGCACGAGCAGCCGGTCACCCTCACGCAGGGTCGGTTCCATCGACCGACCCCGGACGACCGCCACACCCCAACGGCGCGACCGCCTGCCGACCGGATCTCCGTGCGTGGAACCGCCCGTCATGGGTACCAAGCCTCTCGGTCGCTCAGCGGCCGAACCACCCGCAGCGGCGTTCCGGCGCGGGAGTAGTCTCGCAGGTGGTGAGAACCGAACACCCACACCAGACGAGAGAGAAAGGACCACGGATGCTTGCGCGAATCTTCGCCCCCACCGTCGACGTCCAGGCCCACTGCGACCTCCCCTGTGGGGTCTACGACCCCGCTCAGGCTCGCATCGAGGCCGAGTCCGTCAAGGGGATCATCGGCAAGCTCGCCGACAACGATGATCCCGACTTCCGCACCCGCGCGGTGCTCATCAAGGAGCAGCGCTCCGAGCTGGTGAAGCACCACCTGTGGGTGTTGTGGACCGACTACTTCAAGCCCCCGCACTTCGAGAAGTACCCCCAGCTGCACTCCCTCTTCAACGAGGCCACCAAGCTCGCGGGTGCGACCGGCACCAAGGGCTCGATGGACGCCTCCGCAGCCGATGATCTGCTCGCCAAGATCGAGGAGATCTCGGAGATCTTCTGGGAGACCAAGAAGTCCTGAGATGGGACTCTCCCGCCCCGACGTGGAGCTCAGGATCCCGGCGGACAGCGCCTTCCTGGCAGTGTTGCGCACCGCAACAGCAGGGCTGGCCGCGCGCCTGGACTTCACCCTGGACGACATCGAGGACCTGCGTATCGCCGTCGACGAGGCCTGCGCCATGGTGTTGCCCCAGGCCCGCACCGGGACCGACCTGACCTGTGCCTTCGAGCTCGGAGCGCGAAGCCTGACCGTCGAGATCTCCGCCGAGTGCGACGCGCCTCGCCAGCCCAGTCGCGACGGGTTCGCCTGGACTGTCCTGGCGGCACTCACCAGTCATGTGTCCGCGGAGGTCGTCGGGGACCGGATCGTGATCACGCTGTCTCGCAACACCACAGATACCGAGTGAGCAGGTCGGTGACCTCCCGGGGCAGCGACGATCTGGCCCAGATCCGGGTCAGAAGTGCGGCTCTGTTTGCGGCACTGGGAGAGCTGGACCTCTCGGCTGAGGAGCACGCCTCGCTCCGAGACGACCTGGTCCGTCTTCACCTGCCACTGGTCGAACACTTCGCCCGCCGGTTCCTCAACCGAGGGGAGCCGTTCGACGACCTGCTGCAGGTCGGCACCATCGGCCTCATCAAGGCCATCGACCGCTTCGACACCGGGCGAGGCGTCGAGTTCTCGACCTACGCGACACCGACCATCGTCGGTGAGATCAAACGACACTTCCGTGACCGCGGCTGGGCGATCCGGGTGCCGCGTCGCCTGCAGGAGCTGCGGATCACGATCGCCGGAGCCACCGGCGAGCTCACCCAGGCCCTGGGTCGTGCGCCCACGGTCAAGGAGCTCGCCATCGCGCTGGGCGTCTCCGACGAGGAGATCATCGAGGGACTCGAGTCCGCGAACGCATACTCGACCCTGTCCCTGGATGCACCGGACTCGGGGGGCGACGACGGTGCGCTGAGCATGATCGAGGTGATCGGCGAGGACGACGAGGCGCTGGCACATGTGGAGAACCGCGAGACGATCAAACCTCTTCTGGAAGCCCTCGACCCGCGTGAGAAGCACATCCTCACCTTGCGCTTCTTCAAGGGGATGACCCAGTCGCAGATCGCGGCGGAGATCGGGATCTCGCAGATGCACGTCTCTCGGCTGTTGGCTCGCACCCTGACTCAGCTGCGGGCCTCCCTCACCGAGCTGCCGGCCGAGCCGCCTGCCGAGCCGCGCTGAGTCCTTCCCCCCGACCCCGCTCCCCGACGAGGCTCGTCCGCGTCGGCGATCACCTCGGCTCGTCGTCGAGCGCCTGCACCGACGCCCGGTGAAAGATGCCGACGAGCACGGTTGCCGCGACCAGAGCGAGGGCGGCGGCCACGGGGGTCGAGCTGCCCCCCCGGAAGCTCCAGGCGACGCCGAGCTGGATCAGCTGCGACAGCACGATCGGTGCGCGGG
>JBPCND010000229.1:0-26793 GCA_051001655.1 Nocardioides sp.
CGCCAGCGACCGTTCGCAAGACACACCGGGTGCTATCACTGATTCTCGACATGGCCGTGAAGGACGGGCGCCTGGCCCGCAACGTCGCGACCGGGGTCAACCTCCCGCGTCCGGCTAAGGAGGAGCAGCGATTCCTCACCCATGCCCAGGTCGAGGCCCTCGCCGAGGCGTGTGCTCGCCCGGCTGAGGTGAGCAAGCACCGGCGGCTCGACGAGCGTGAAAACGCTACGTACCGGCTTGTGGTGCTCTTCCTCGCCTACACCGGCGTCCGGTTCGGTGAGATGGCTGCGTTGCGAGTGAGCCGTCTCGACCTCACGCGACGCCGAGCGACGATTGCCGAGTCGGTGACTGTCGTTCAGGGCAGGGGACTGGTCTGGGGGACTCCGAAGAGCCACGAGCGCCGGCAGGTGCCGATCCCGAGGTTTCTCGTCGCCGAGTTAGATGCTCACATCGATGGCAAGGAACCCGATGATCTGGTGTTCACCGGCGTCCGCCGGGGCGGACCGCTGCGTGCCTCGATCTTCCGCGCCGGATTCGACGCTGCCGCCAAGGCCATCGGCATCCCCGGGCTGCACCCCCACGAGCTGCGCCATACCGCTGCGAGCCTCGCCATCGCGAGCGGTGCGGACGTGAAGGTCGTGCAGCACATGCTCGGGCATTCCAGCGCCGCCATGACGATGGACGTCTACGGACATCTCTTCCACGACCGCCTCGACGAGGTCGCCGACGCCCTTGACAACGCCCGCGCTGAGGCCGCCAAAGCGGCGGAAGAAGCGGCCGCTGCCGTTGCCAAACCCGATTCTGCTGTTGCCAATTTGTTGCCAAACGCCGAGGTGGTCGACCTGGCGACCAAGCGGGCAGATCGCAAACGCGCAGGTCAGCCCGAGAAAGAAGCTGGCGCCCCCGGTAGGATTCGAACCTACGCCACCGCCTCCGGAGGGCGGTGCTCTATCCCCTGAGCTACGGGGGCCCGGGCAAGCGCTGAAAGAGTACATGACCTTGCCGTCGCGACCTGTGGCGAGATCGATGTGAGACGAAGGGCGCAACGTCGATACGCTGGGCGGGTGACCCATGAAGAGCTCTCGAGCACGATCAGCGACGCCTTGGCCTCCCTGGTGGACGAGGGCGCGTTGACGCTCACCGGTGGTGTGCCCCGGCAGGTGGTCGTCGAGCGCCCACGGAGCAAGGAGCACGGCGACTACGCCACCAATGTGGCGCTTCAGCTCGCCAAGGCGGCCGGCCGGCCGCCCCGTGACCTGGCCACGCTGCTCGCCGGCCGGCTCGAGGGGGCAGACGGCGTGGCGGCCGTCGACATCGCAGGCCCGGGTTTCCTCAACATCACGGTCGAGAAGGGAGCGCAGGGCGTGCTGGCTGCCCAGATCGTGGCGGCGGGCGCGGCGTACGGCGGCAACGACCTGAGGCGCGGGTCCAGGGTGAATCTCGAGTTCGTGTCGGCCAACCCGACCGGCCCTATCCACCTCGGTGGCACCAGGTGGGCCGCGGTGGGTGATGCGCTGGGCAGGATCCTCGAGCTCAGCGGCGCCGAGGTAACCCGGGAGTACTACTTCAACGATCACGGCGCGCAGGTCGACCGCTTCTCCCGGTCGTTGCTCGCCAGCGTGCGAGGCGAGCCCACTCCCGAGGACGGCTACGCCGGGCAGTACATCGACGACATCGCCCAGGAGGTCCTCGGCATCAGGCCGGACGTCCTCGAGCTGCCCGATGCCGAGGCGCAGGAGGTGCTTCGTGCTGACGGGGTGAACCTGATGTTCGAGGAGATCAAACTGACCTTGCACGGGTTCGGCGTCGACTTCGACGTCTATTTCCACGAGAACAACCTGCATGAGTCGGGTGCTGTGGACCGGGCCGTCAAGCGGCTGACCGAGATGGGCAACACCTACGAACAAGACGGCGCCTTGTGGCTGGCCACCGAGAAGTTCGGTGACGACAAGGACCGGGTGGTCATCAAGTCCGACGGGACCGGCGCCTACCTGTCGGGTGACCTGGCCTACTACCTCGACAAGAGGGAGCGCGGCTTCGACCACTGCTTCATCATGCTCGGCGCCGACCACCACGGCTACGTCGGTCGGATGATGGCGATGTGCGCGGCGTTCGGCGACGTGCCGGGGAAGAACCTCGAGATCCTGATCGGTCAGATGGTCAACCTGCTCGCCGACGGTCAGCCGCTGCAGATGTCCAAGCGTGCCGGAACCGGGATCACCCTCGACGACCTTGTGGACGCCATCGGGGTCGACGCGTCGCGCTATGCCCTTGCGCGCTACACCACCGACACCACGATCGACATCGACTTGGATCTGTGGGCGAGGGCCAGCAGTGAGAACCCGGTCTACTACGTGCAGTACGCCCATGCGCGGCTGGCCTCGATCCTGCGCAACGCCGCCGACCTGGGGATCTCGACAAGCTCGACCACCGGGACGGGGTCGGAGCCGGCGTTCGACCCGGCGCTGCTCGCGCACGAGAAGGAGGGCGACCTACTCCGCGCCCTCGCCGAGTTCCCCCGGGTGGTGTCCTCCGCGGCGCAGCTGCGCGAACCGCACCGCGTGGCCCGCTACCTCGAGGACACCGCGTCGAGGTTCCATAAGTTCTACGATGCTTGCCGGGTGCTTCCGGTGGGCGACGAGGACCCCGACGAGCTGCATCGGGCCCGGCTGTTCCTCGTCGAGGCGACCCGCACCGTCATCGCCAACGGCCTGACTCTGCTTGGGGTGTCCGCCCCCGAGCGGATGTGACATGCGCTCCCATGAGGCGGGGTGGGCCCACGCCGAAAGCGGACGCGGGCCGTCGTGGCTGCGTGCGCCGGCCGACGTCAACATGCTCGTCCCGCAGCTGTGGTCAACCACTGCCCGGCGGAACGACTCCGGTGCCCTCGAGGTCGGCGGCGTGGACCTGCTCGACCTGGTCGCCGAGCACGGGTCACCTGCGTACGTGCTGGACGAGGCCGACTTCCGGGCGCGGGCCGGGGCGTTCCGGGAGGGCTTCGCCGACTACGACGTCTACTACGCCGGCAAGGCATTCCTGTGCACCGCGGTCGCCCGCTGGGTCGCGGAGGAGGGCCTGTGCCTCGATGTCTGCTCCGGTGGCGAGCTGACGGTCGCCCTGCGCGCCGGGTTCGACCCGTCCCGCCTCGGCTACCACGGCAACAACAAGTCGACTCCGGAGCTCCGTCGCGCGGTCGAGGCAGGAGTCGGGCGGGTGGTGGTGGACTCGTTCACCGAGATCGACCGGCTGACCGAGGTGACCGCCGAGCTCGGACGGCCGGCCGCGGTCATGATCCGGGTCACGGCCGGCGTCGAGGCGCACACCCACGAATACATCGCGACTGCCCACGAGGACCAGAAGTTCGGCTTCTCGATCACCTCGGGTGATGCCTACGACGCCGTACGACGGGTGCTGAGCGCCCCGGGCCTGGAGCTGCTCGGCCTGCACTCCCACATCGGCAGCCAGATCTTCGACAGCTCGGGCTTCGAGGTGGCGGCCAGACGAGTCCTGTCCCTCCACGCGCGGGTCTCCGACGAGCTCGGGGTCGAGCTGCCCGAGCTGGATCTCGGCGGCGGGTTCGGCATCGCCTACACCACCCAGGACGACCCGTCCGACCCTGCGCAGCTGGCCACCGAGCTGACCAAGATCGTGGAGCACGAGTGCCGTGCGCTCGACGTACCGGTGCCTATGTTGTCCGTCGAGCCCGGGCGCGCCATCGTCGGACCCGCGATGTGCACCGTCTACGAGGTCGGCACGGTCAAGCAGGTCCAGCTCGATGCGGGCGCCGTGCGCGCCTACGTCTCGGTCGACGGAGGGATGAGCGACAACATCCGCACCGCGCTGTACGACGCGGACTACAGCTGCACGATCGCCTCGCGTCGCTCAGCCTCCGACCCGGTGCTGAGTCGGGTGGTCGGCAAGCACTGCGAGTCCGGCGACATCGTGGTCAAGGACGAGTTCGTCGCGGGCGACATCGCCCCGGGCGACCTGTTGGCGGTGCCCGGCACCGGGGCGTACTGCCGATCGATGGCCAGCAACTACAACCACTCGCTCCGCCCTCCGGTGGTCGCGGTCGGCAACGGCGTCGCCCGGGTGGTCGTGCGGCGCGAGACCGAGGACGACCTGCTGGCCACGGATATCGGCGGAAGGACCGCCCGGTGACCAGGCCGCTGCGGCTCGCGCTGCTGGGGTGCGGGTCGGTGGGCTCACAGGTGGTCCGGCTGCTTCGCGAACAGGCCGACGACCTGACCGCGCGTGTGGGCGCCCCGATCGAGCTCGTCGGTGTGGCGGTGCGACGTCCCGAGCTGCACCGGGACCTTGGTGGGCACCAGGTTTCCCCCGAGCTGCTCACCACAGACGCCGCTGGTCTGGTCGCTCGGGACGACGTCGACCTCGTCGTCGAGGTCATCGGCGGGATCGAGCCGGCCCGATCGCTGATCCTCACCGCCCTCGAGAACGGCGCCTCGGTCGTGACCGCCAACAAGACACTTCTCGCCGAGGACGGCAGCACGATGTTCGCCGCGGCCGAGAAGGCTGAGCGTGACCTCTACTTCGAGGCCGCGGTCGCCGGCGCCATCCCGATCATCCGCCCGTTGCGTGAGTCGCTGGCCGGCGACAAGGTCCGACGGGTGCTCGGGATCGTCAACGGGACGACCAACTTCATCTTGGACAGGATGGACACCTCGGGCACTTGCTTCGCCTAGGCACTGGAGGAGGCGCAGGAGCTCGGCTATGCCGAGGCCGATCCGACCGCGGACATCGAGGGGTACGACGCCGCGGCGAAGGCAGCGATCCTGGCCAGCCTGGCCTTCCACACCAGGGTCACCGCGAGCGACGTCCACCGTGAGGGCATCTCGGAGGTCAGCGCCAGCGACGTCGCCTCCGCCCGGGAGATGGGCGCCGTGGTGAAGCTGTTGGCGATCTGCGAGCTGCGTGAAGGTCCCGACGGTCCCGCTGTCGCAGCTCGGGTGCACCCGGCGATGATCCCTCGCACGCATCCACTTGCCAGCGTCCGAGAGGCCTACAACGCGGTCTTCGTGGAGAGCGATGCGGCCGGTCAGCTGATGTTCTACGGTCCCGGGGCCGGTGGCGCGCCGACGGCGAGCGCAGTCCTCGGGGATCTCGTGACGGTCGCCCGCAACCGGTTGGCCGACGTGCGCGGTGCGGGCGAGTCGGCGTACGCCGAGCTCGACGTGCTGCCGATGGGCCAGACGATGACCCGCTACCACGTCGCCATCGACGTGGACGACCGGACCGGCGTGCTGGCAGCGGTGGCGCAGACGTTCGCGCAGCACGACGTCTCGATCCAGACCGTCCGGCAGGAGGGCCACGGCGACGACGCCCAGCTGGTGGTGGTCTCCCACCGGGCGACCGACGAGGCGCTGGCCGCCACCGTCGCTGTCCTGCGCACCAAGGACTTCGTGCGCGACGTGTCCTCGGTGATGCGGGTCGAGGGCGAGGACTCATGAGCTCCGGCACCGGGACGACCCGGATGTCGCGCCAGTGGCGTGGAGTGATCGAGGAGTACCGCGACCGGCTCGACATCCCCGCATCGACCCCGACGATCACCCTGCGCGAGGGGGGAACACCGTTGGTGGACAGCCGGTGGCTCTCGCGGGTCACGGGTGCGGACGTCTGGCTGAAGGTCGAAGGGGACAACCCCACCGGTTCGTTCAAGGACCGCGGCATGACCGTGGCGCTCTCTGTCGCCGTGGGTGAGGGCGCGGAAGCAGTCGTGTGTGCATCGACGGGCAACACCTCCGCCTCGATGGCCGCCTATGCAGCCCGAGCGGGGATCAAGCCCTTGGTGCTCGTGCCTCAGGGCAAGATCGCCGCCGGCAAGCTGGCGCAGGCGATCGTGCACGGCGCCCAGGTGATCATGGTCCGCGGGAACTTCGACGACTGCCTGCGGATGGCGCGAGGGCTCGCGCAGGACTACCCGGTGGCGCTGGTGAACTCGGTCAACCCGATGCGCATCGAGGGACAGAAGACCGCGTCGTTCGAGATCATCGACTGCCTCGGTGACGCTCCCGACGTTCACGTGCTCCCGGTGGGCAACGCCGGCAACATCTCGGCCTACTGGAAGGGCTACGTCGAGTCGACGGCCTCCGGTGCGAGCAGCCGCCGTCCGCGGATGCTCGGCTGGCAGGCAGCAGGCGCCGCACCGTTGGTGTCGGGCGAGCCGGTCACCTCTCCCGAGACGGTCGCATCCGCCATCCGGATCGGCAACCCGGCTTCGTGGCAGCTGGCGGTGGCTGCGCAGCAGGAGTCCGGCGGGAGCTTCGGGTGCGTCGACGACGGAGAGATCCTGAGAGCACAGCGGGCGCTCGCCGTCGAGGAGGGCGTCTTCGTCGAGCCGGCCTCCGCGGCCGGGGTGGCTGGGCTTCTCCAGGACGTCGCGGCCGGGACGTCGTACGTCGGACAGCAGCTCGTCGTGACGGTGACCGGCCATGGGCTGAAGGACATCGACACTGCCCTGTCGACGTTCACCGACCTCGTGGACACGGTGGTCGACGCAGACGTCGATGCCGCTGCTGAGGCCGCAGGTCTGCGCTGATGCCCACGTTCGTGACCCGGTCGGTCTCCGCGACCGTCCCGGCGACGAGCGCCAACCTCGGACCCGGCTACGACGCGCTGGGTGTCGCGCTCTCGATGCGGGACCGGGTCTCTGCGCAGGTGGTCGACGGGGCCGACGAGATCCTGGTCACCGGGGAGAGTGCCGCGACGGTTCCTCGGGACGGCACCCACCTCGTGCACCGCGCCATGCGCCTGGCCTTCGAGCACATGGGTTGCCGGACGCCGGCCCTGCGCCTCGTCTGTCAGAACGCGATCCCGCACGGACGCGGGCTCGGCTCGTCGTCGGCTGCCATCGTGGCCGGTCTCGCTCTCGCTCGGGCGCTCGTCGAGGGTGGTTCGCACGTGATGGACGACGACTCGATCTTCGCCCTGGCGGCTGACATCGAAGGCCACCCCGACAACGTCGCTCCGGCCGTCTTCGGTGGCTTCACAGTGGCCTACGCCGACGATGGCCGGTTCCGCGCGACGTCCGTGGCCATCGATCCGCGTGTGAGCGCCGTGGTTCTGGTGCCGCCGCTCGCGGTCGAGACCCGGACGGCGAGGGCGTTGCTCCCCGACGTCGTACCCCATGCAGACGCCGCGAGGAACGTAGGTCGGGCCGCCCTGCTTGTGGTCGCGCTCGGCCGTCAGCCCGAGCTGCTGCTCGCCGCCACCGAGGACCACCTGCACCAGGACTACCGTGAGTCCGCGATGCCCGGAACCCTGGCCCTGCTCCGGACACTGCGTGGCGACGGATATCCCGCCGTCGTGTCCGGAGCCGGCCCGTCGGTGCTGGTGTTCACCGATGCCGCGAACCAGGCGGCCGTGGCCTCGCGAGCCCCCGCCGGGTGGCGCGCCTTCCGGCTCTGCTTCACGAGCGAGGGCGTTCGACTCGAGCGTTGACTGGAGCCTGGAGGGAGGCGGTGACGCGACATGCCCGATACCCAGCCCAGCAGGCGCACGACGAACGGCGCAGGCGCAGGCTTGAGGCCGTCCGCAGGCACAGCGGGATATTTGCTGGGGCCCATGGCCCTCACTACCTGAAACACCTTCGCGACGAGTGGCCCGCGTGGTCGTGCTCGACGCCAGTGCTCTCATCGCCTACCTCGACGGTGAGGACGCCCACCATGCTGTGGCAGAAGAGCTACTCGCCCAAGCAATCGAGGACGACCTCGCCGCCAGCTCGCTCACACTGGCGGAAGTGCTTGTCGTGCCCGTCTGGGACGGCCGACTTGATCCGGTCCGGGCCGTTCTTCGCGATCTCGAGGTACAGGAGCTGCAGTTTCCCGGCGACACAGTAGTCCGGCTCGCACAGTTGCGCGCGACCACCGGCCTGGCGGCACGGCGGCCCTCACAAGTCCGTCGCTCCATCGACCAGGTGCCAGCGGATCGGCTCGATGGGACGCGGTCCTACCGGTAGGAGGCGGCCTGCGCGCCGTACAGCTGCGCGTACGGACCACCGGCCGCCATCAGCTCGGCGTGCGTGCCGACCTGCGCCAGCTGACACCCGTCGAGCACCACGATCAGGTCGGCCATCCGCACCGTGCTGAAGCGGTGCGAGACCAGCACCGTCACTCCGCCGGCGCTGCCTGCACGTGACGCGGTGGCGTAGCGGCCGAACAGCTCGTGCTCGGTCTGCGCGTCGAGCGCGGCGGTGGGTTCGTCGAGGACGAGGAGCAGCGGCTCGACGCGCATGAAACCCCGTGCCAAGCTGAGTTTCTGCCACTGTCCGAAACTTACGTCGACGCCGTCCGACCAGGTCGAACCGAGCTGTGTGTCGAGGCCACGCTCCAGCCGCAGCACTACGTCTTCGGCCCCGGCCCGGTCGATGGCAGACCGCACGGCGTCGTCGTCGTCCGCACGCGGAAGGTCTCCGACACCCACGCTGGTCCTGGCCGGCAGCTCGAATCGGAAGAAGTCCTGCATCGCCCCCGACACCCGGCGGCGCCACTGGTCTGTGTCGATGCGCGACAGCGGCCTGCCGTCGATGAAGATCTCTCCGCTGGAGGGCGCGTACAGCTTGCAGAGCAGCTTGACCAGCGTCGACTTGCCGGCTCCGTTCTCGCCGACCACGGCGATCACCGCCCCCGCCGGGAGGTCGAGGCTGACGTCGTCGAGCACCAGCCGTTCGGTGCCCGGATACCGGAATGACACGTGGTCGAGCCGGATGCCCTGCTCCAGCCGGTCGGGCGCCGGCTGGTCCGCGTTCACGGTCATCGCCTCGGCGTAGCGCTCCAGCCAGACCAGGCGGCGCGAACCGTCCAGCCAGATCCCACGCAGGAAGCCGATCTCCGACATGGTCGCGCCGATGTAGGACGACAGGCGCGCACCGGCGGCGAGGATCAGCAGCACGTCGCCCGCCGAACCGTCAATCCCGGCGGCGACGAAGACAACAGCTGCGACGTACGAGGCGCCGAACACGGCCCACCCGGCCATCTCCCAGGCCGCGGTCCCCCACCGGGCGCGCGAGACCGGGCCGTACCACTGCCGCTGCTCGCCGCGGCGGCGCTCGACCAGGGAGGCGCCGATGCCGGTGACCCGCACCTCCTTGCCGGCCGTCGCCGTCGTGGCCGTAGCGAACAGGTGCTCCGCCAGCCGCCGGTGCTGCGCGGTGGCCTCCTCGGTGCGGCGCTCGACGGCCGGGCGCCACGACGCGCTCACGACGCTGGGGAGGCAGAACACCACCAGAAGCGCGAGCAGCGGATGGATCGAGACGAGCAGCACGACGGTGACGGCCAGGCGCAGGGCCCACCCGCAGGTCGAGAACACTGACATGTACATGTGGTCGAGCACGAAGATCTGGTGGCGCAGCACCGAGAGGCGGTCGAGGTGGTCACGGCGCTCGTGATGCTCGATGCTCCACACCCCGGCCTGCAGACCCGCCACATAGGTCTCGAGGGCGATCGTCACCTTGTCGCGGAACCGGCGCGTCACCCGACTCGACACGATCGACAGCAGCCAGGTCAGCACCACGGCACCGGCCATCGCCAGGGCCGCGAGAACGACCGTGCGCGCGTCCCCGGCGACGGCACCGTCCGCCAGGAACTTCAAGCAGAGGGCGATCAGTGCGTCGGGCACCGCAGCGACCAGGGAGAGCACGAGCGCGTACACGATCAGCCGGGGCTCGTGGGTGTACCCAAGTCGGAACAGTCGCCACATCGACGCCAGCGGCGGCGGCAGACCTTCGGCATCACCGGAGCGCGTCATAAGCCATCCCTTCCTCGTCGACGCCGACGTCGAACCGGCTGGCCTGCAGGGTGAACATGTCGCGGTACCGGCCGCCGGCGACCATCAGCTCGTCGTGGCTGCCCTGCTCCAGCACCCTGCCCTGCTCCAGCACCGCGATGCGGTCCGCGTGCCGGACGGTCGAGAACCGATGTGAGATCAGGATGGTCGTTGTCCCCCGGGTGGCGTGCAGGACGCGCTCGAAGATCTCGGCCTCGCCGCGTACGTCGAGCTGGGCGGTTGGTTCGTCGAGCAGCACGAGTCCGGCTCCCATCCTGACGGCGCACAACGCCCGGGCGAGAGCGACCCGCTGCCACTGGCCACCCGACAGGTCGGTGCCGCCGCTGTAGCCTTTGGACAGCGGCGTGTCGAGGTCGGCCAAGCCGTCGGCGCCGGCCTCGGCGAGGGACGCGAGCACGACGT
The DNA here is from genome assembly GCA_051001655.1 of Nocardioides sp. Classification (GTDB taxonomy): domain Bacteria; phylum Actinomycetota; class Actinomycetes; order Propionibacteriales; family Nocardioidaceae; genus Nocardioides_B. The sequence continues at coordinate 10,204 of JBPCND010000229.1, forward strand.
CGTCGGAGGCGGTCCCGCCCGGGTCGACGTTGTCGCGCAGCGACAGCTCGAACCGCACGAAGTCCTGGAAGACCGCGGTCACCTGCGAGCGCCATACGTCGATGTCCAGGTCGCGGAGGTCGGTTCCGTCGACCTCGATGGAGCCGGACATCGGGTCGTACAGCCGGCACAACAGCTTGGCGAGCGTGGTCTTGCCTGCACCGTTCTGCCCGACTATCGCGAGGGACCGCCCGGCGGGGACCACGAGGTCGAGCCCGTCGTAGACCAGCCGGTCGCTCCGCGGGTACCGGAACGCCAGGTGACGGAGGCGGAGCTCGTGTCCACCGGCGGGCGCCGGTGACGTGACTGTGCCGGGTGACAGGGCGCCTCCTGCGGCCATCGCCCGTTCCAGCTTCTCCACGGCGACCACCGGGGCGCACGCCTCGTCCAGCGCCCAGCTCCAGCCGCCGGCGGCCACCATCGAGACCCCGATGGCGACCTGCGCGAAGACGACCAGCTCCTCGAGCGCCAGGTCACCCGACGCCGCCTCCACGGCGAGCCGCCAGAAGACGAGGGCTGTGGCAAGGGCCAGCACCAGCACGGCGCCCAGCACCGACCGCTCCCGCAGCCGCGTCGCTGCGTGCTGCAGCTCGAAGAGCCGCCTGCGGCGGGTCCGGAACCGCGCCACCGTCCAGTCCTGCAGCCCGAACAACCTCAGCTCCTTGGCCGGGGCTGGGTCGACGGCGAGCCGGTAGGCGTAGTCGGCGTGGCGCTGCGCGAGCCGCACCTCCTCGGTGTTGCGGTCGCGCCAGATCGTGCTCTCACGCAGCAGCCAGTGGGTGCTGGCCCACGCACCGCCGAGCACAAGCGGCGCCCACCACGCGAACCCGAAGAGCACCAGCGCGGACGCGATGCCGCCGGCCACCTGCACCAGACCGGGTCCGAGGAAGCCCATGTTGATGTACATCGGCGGGCCGGTCATGCCGCGGTCGAAGTCGCGGGCGACGGTGAGGTCACCGATCAGGTCGGGGTCCTCCAGATGCCCGACGCCCGGAGGCTGGACGCATGCGGCGGTGAGACGGTCGTTCAGGTGGGAGGCGAGGGCGTCGCCGAGGTTGGTGCCGACGGCCTGGTGCAGCGGCGCCAGCACCTGCATGAGCACGAAGACGACACCCATCAGCGTGAGGGGAAGGGTGAGGGGCCGACCGTCCTGCACCGCCCCGACCAAGCCACCCATGGCGAACGCGAAGCCCACCGGCAGCACACCGAGGGCCACCAGCAGCGCCCACCAGCCAGCGGCCATCGGTCGGCTGGCCCGCGGCAAAGCGGCGAAGAACGCCCGGACGGGGCTGGCTCGCCAACGCTCAGGCAGCATGGTCACACCCTAGATGGGACGGGCTAGAGACGCGGACCGACAGCTGTCGCCCGTCGAAACCAAGGAGCTAGGTGCCGTGCTGACCCTTGGACTCGGAAGTAGTGCTAGGCTGCGGATGCGCCCGTGATCGAGCGGTTCCGCCGATCAGCATCTCCGATTCGCTCCCAGCGACTTGATCGACACACACGCGCATCCCTCCATTGCAGCTCTCCCGAAGACATGGCACGACGTGCCGATCGCTCGGGGAGCGCGATCGGAATCCACAGTGAACAAGGCCGCCGGGACATCACCGGACCGGCCTGGACGTGGGAAGGACCTCACGTGACGGAAACGACCACAACAACCACCCCCCCAACGGGACCGGTCAGCAAACGCGCCGGCGGGCTCGACGGAATGTTGCTGCCCCAGCTGAAGCAGATGGCGGGTGGTCTCGGCATCAAGGGCGCCGGCGGGATGCGTAAGAGCCAGCTCGTCGACGCGATCAAGACTGCCCAGTCGGGCAACCAGCCCCACGTCGCCTCTGGAAGCCAGCCGAACGGCTCATCCCAGGGTGAGCAGACGTCGAACGGCGCCGCGCCTCAGAGTGACATCCGCACCACTTCGTCGGCGTCCTCGGGCGAGATCCGATCGGACTCCCAGCAGCGGGGCGGCGACCAGGCAGGCGACCGGAACCAGGGTGGCGACCGCACCAGGACCGACAACCGGAGTGACAACCGCCCCGACAACCGGAGCGATGACGGGAACCGCAGCAGCCGGAGCCGGCGTCGGCGCGGTCGTGACCGCAGCGACAACCGCTCGGACAGCCGCAGCGACAACCGCTCGGACAGCCGCAACGACCGGAACAACCGCAGCAGCCGCAACGAGCCGGACACCCAGGTCTTCGATGACGACGTGCTCGTCCCCGTGGCGGGCATCCTCGACGTGCTCGACAACTACGCGTTCGTCCGGACCAGCGGCTACCTGCCCGGGTCCGACGACGTCTACGTCTCGCTGTCGATGGTCCGCAAGCTCGGTCTTCGTCGTGGCGACGCCGTCACCGGCCAGGTCCGCCAGTCACGGGAGGGCGAGCGCAAGGAGAAGTTCAACCCCCTGGTCCGCATCGAGACGGTGAACGGTACCGACCCGGAGGCTGCCAGGGATCGGGTGGACTTCCAGAAGCTCACCCCGCTCTACCCCTCTGAGCGGCTCCGGCTCGAGACCGACTCGGGCAACCTCATCGGGCGAGTCATCGACATCGCCGCCCCGATCGGCAAGGGTCAGCGCGGCCTGATCGTGTCTCCGTCCAAGGCTGGCAAGACGATGATCATGCAGTCGATCGCCAACTCGATCACGACGAACAACCCCGAGTGTCACCTGATGGTGGTCCTCGTGGACGAGCGTCCTGAAGAAGTCACCGACTTCGAGCGCTCGGTGAAGGGCGAGGTGATCTCCTCCACCTTCGACCGCCCGGCCAGCGACCACACCGCGGTCGCGGAGCTGGCGATCGAGCGGGCGAAGCGGCTCGTGGAGCTCGGCCACGACGTGGTCGTACTCCTCGACGGCATCACTCGCCTCGGCCGGGCCTACAACCTCGCCGCCCCGGCCAGCGGCCGGATCCTCTCCGGAGGTGTTGACTCTGCTGCTCTCTACCCCCCGAAACGGTTCTTCGGTGCCGCCCGCAACATCGAGGACGGCGGGTCGCTGACGATCATGGCGACGGCGCTGATCGAGAGTGGCTCGAAGATGGACGAGGTGATCTTCGAGGAGTTCAAGGGCACCGGCAACATGGAGATCCGGCTCCGCCGTGACTTCGCGGACAAGCGCCTCTACCCGGCTATCGACGCCGTCCAGTCCGGCACCCGTCGCGAGGAGCTCCTGATGAGCAAGGAGGAGCTGGCCATCGTCTGGAAGCTTCGCCGGGTGCTCTCGGGTCTCGACGGACAGCAGGCACTCGAGCTGCTGCTCGAGCGACTCAAGAAGACGCAGAGCAACGTCGAGTTCCTCATGGCAGTCCAGAAGACCACGCCGATGGCGGGCAACAGCGGCGACTGACACATCTGGTACGTCGACCCGGCGGGTCGTTCGACGGCCTCACAATGCCGTGGGACGGCCCGCTGAGTCGTGCAGGCGTGGACTCAGTGTCGGGGAATGAAGACCGGACCGAATGACTTGAAAGGACACATGAGTCAGCTGCGCACCAGCGAACCACCGATGAGCGGCGCTGCCGCCGGGGCTGTGGCGGATACCCTGACCCGGCGTCGCCACACCCAGCTGATCGTCGTGCTCGGCAGCCTGATCGCGTTGGGCCCGCTGACCATCGACATGTACCTGCCCGCGTTCCCTCAGCTCGCGGACGACCTCAACGCCTCCCCGTCGGCGGTTCAGCTCACGTTGACCGGGATGCTCGGCGGGTTGGCCTTCGGTCAGCTGGTCATCGGCCCGTTGTCGGACGCGTTCGGACGTCGCAAACCCTTGCTGGTCGGACTGACTGCTCACCTGCTGTCCTCGCTCGTGTGTGCGGTCGCGCCGAGCATCGCGCTGCTCGGCGTGGTGCGTGTCGTGCAGGGATTCGCGGGGGCTGCGATTTCTGTCGTTGCCCTGGCGACGGTGCGGGACTTATTCGCCGGATCAGCCATGGCGCGCACCATGTCGCGGCTGATGCTGGTGATCGGGTTGGCACCCATCCTTGCGCCGAGCCTCGGCGGCTTCATCCTCCAGGTGACCGACTGGCGGGGGATCTTCGTGGTGCTCGCCGCGGTAGCCCTGATGCTCGTGGCAGTGGCGTTCTTCGGGCTCGAGGAGTCCCTGCCGCCGGAACGCCGCCGGTCACCGCGGGTTGGAGCGACACTGCGCACCTACCGCTTCCTCTTGCGAGACCGGACGTTCGTGGCGCTGGTCCTCATGGCCGGTTTGATGTTCTCCTCGCTGTTCGTCTACGTCGCGGGTGCGTCGTTCGTGCTCCAGGAAGGTTACGGGCTCGATGAGCGAAGCTTCGGCCTCGTCTTCGGAGCGAACTCGTTGGCGCTGACGGTCTTCTCGCAGCTGAATCCGACGCTCATCCGGCGGTTCGGTCCGGTCAACGTGCTGACCTTCGCCATCGGTCTCTCGATCGTGGCGGCCGCAGCGGTCGTGCTGGCCGGAGCAACCGGTGTCGGCGGGCTGATCGGCGTGCTGATCCCGCTGATGCTCGTCCTGGGAGCTGCCGGACTCGCCATCCCCAACACTCCTGCCCTAGCCCTGACCCGGCACGGGGAGGCTGCGGGCACCGCCTCGGCGATGCTCGGCTTCTCGCAGTTCGGCGTCGGCGCCCTGGTTGCCCCGCTCGTGGGGCTCTTCGGAGGCACCAGCGCCGTTCCGATGGGCGCGATGATGCTGCTGGTCACCGTCCTGGCGGCGGCGTTGATGGTTGGCGTCGTACGCCGCGACCCCAGTATCCACGAGATCGACTGATCGCCCGGGCTCAGGAATTACCATCCGTCCGGCATTGTTTGGCAGACTGTATGGCTGGTTCCGGTTCACGTCCTGCGCACACGAGTGCGGACGACCCGGCGACCGAACCCGAGAGGACCATCATGAAGAAGGACGTTCACCCGAACTACGCCGACACCGAGGTCACCTGCACCTGCGGGGCGAAGTTCACCACCCGCAGCACTGCGACCAGCGGCTCGATCCACGCCGACGTCTGCTCGCAGTGCCACCCGTTCTACACCGGCAAGCAGAAGATCCTCGACACCGGCGGTCGCGTGGCCCGGTTCGAGGCCCGCTATGCCAAGAAGACCCAGAAGGACAGCGCGGACAGCAAGTAGCTCCACTCGTCGCGCCGGTCACCGCTCATGCAGCGGAGGCCGGCGCTTCGCGTGTTAATCCGGGGTGTCGGCCCGCGTCGTCGGATACCGCCTCCCCACACCCGAGGCCGATGCAGTCCGGGGGCCGAGAGCTCAAGGAGGTCGGATGTTCGAGGCGGTCCAGGGTCTCGTCGTCGAGCACCAGGAGCTCGAGCAGCGCCTTGCCGACCCGTCCATCCACGCCGATCAAGGTGTGGCGAAGCGTCTCAACCAGCGCTACGCCGAGCTGTCGGCCATCGTGCGGACCTATGCGGACTGGCAACGGCTCGCCGGTGACATCGAGGCGGCTCGTGAGCTGGTCGCGGAGGACCCGACGTTCGCCGACGAGGCCCAGGAGCTCGAGGGTCGACGAGCAGCCGCCGAGGAGCGGCTCCGGCACCTGCTGGTGCCTCGCGACGCCGCCGACGCCAAGGACGCGCTGCTGGAGATCAAGTCCGGCGAAGGCGGCGAAGAGTCTGCGCTCTTCGCCGGCGACCTGCTGCGGATGTACACCCGCTACGCCGAGCGGCGCGGCTGGAAGACCGAGCAGCTCGACGCCACCGAGTCCGATCTCGGCGGCTTCAAGTCCGTCACGGTGGCGGTGAAGGCGAAGGGCACGGCTGATCCGGGCGAGGCGCCGTATGCCCTGCTGAAGTTCGAGGGCGGGGTTCACCGGGTGCAACGGGTCCCGGTCACCGAGAGCCAGGGGCGGGTGCACACGTCGGCTGCGGGTGTCCTGGTGATGCCCGAGGCCGAGCACGTCGACGTCACGGTGGAGGAGAAGGACCTGCGGATCGACGTCTTCCGGTCTTCGGGGCCCGGTGGTCAGTCGGTCAACACCACCGACTCGGCCGTGCGCATCACCCACGTGCCGACCGGGATCGTGGTCAGCTGCCAGAACGAGAAGAGCCAGCTGCAGAACCGCGACCAGGCCATGCGGATCCTGCGGGCCCGGTTGCTCCAGGCGGCCCAGGACACCGCCGAGGCGGAGGCATCCACCGCACGAAGGTCCCAGGTGCGCACGGTGGACCGGTCGGAGCGGATCCGGACCTACAACTTCGCGGAGAACCGGATCTCGGACCATCGGACCGGCTACAAGTCCTACAACCTCGACCAGGTCCTCGACGGAGACATGGAGGCGATCATCGGCTCCTGCGTCGACGCCGACCTGGTCTCGCGCCTGGACGCGATCGAGCCCTCGGACTCGTCGTGACAGCCGTCCTGCGGTCCCTGCTCCGCACGGCCGTCGCCGAGCTGGGCGCCGCGGGTGTGCCGAGTCCGGAGCACGACGCCGCCGAGCTCCTCGCCCACGCCCTGGGGACCACACGGCCCGGTCTGATGGTGCTCGAACAGGTGCCGGAGGACGACCGTCGTGTCTTCGTCGACCTCGTGTCCCGACGGGCTCGCCGGGAACCCTTGCAGCACCTGATCGGGACCGCCGCGTTCCGCTACGTCGAGCTGGCCGTCGGGCCCGGCGTCTTCACCCCACGGCCGGAGACCGAGCTCCTCGCCGGATGGGGGGTGGACCGAGCCCGTGACCTGGTGATGACCGGCCGAGTGCCGATCGTGGTGGACCTGTGCACCGGGTCGGGCGCGATCGCGCTGGCGCTGGCCGCCGAGGTCCCCGAGGCAGAGGTGCATGCTGTCGAGCTCTGCGACGACGCCTTCGTCTGGGCACTCCGCAACCTGTCGGGATCCTGCGTCGACCTGCGTCAGGGGGACATGGCGACAGCGTTCACCGACCTCGAGGGAACGGTTGACGTCGTGCTGTGCAACCCGCCCTACATCCCGCTCGACGCCTATGAGTCGGTGGCGCCGGAGGCCCGTGACCACGACCCGCATGTGGCGCTGTTCTCGGGTGACGACGGACTGGTCGCGATGCGGGTGCTCGAGCGCGTTGCGTGCCGGCTGTTGCGCGCCGGTGGAGTCGTCGGCGCCGAGCACGCCGACCTCCAGGGCGACTCGGCTCCCGGCGTCTTCCGGTCGGCCGGACGCTCGACCGGGTGTTGGGTCGACGTACTCGACCACCGAGATCTTGCCGGTCGCGCGCGTTACCTGACCGCTCGACTGGCACGATGACCTCCGTGACCCACCGCTACGCCACCGACGAGCCAGACGAGCGTGAGGCCGGCATCGCAGCGGCCGCACTCGCGGTGCAGCGAGGCAAGCTGGTGGTGCTTCCCACCGACACCGTCTACGGCGTCGGTGCGGACGCCTTCTCGCCCGAGGCGGTACGACGGCTGCTCGAGGCCAAGGGCCGTGGCCGGGACATGCCGCCGCCCGTGCTCGTCTCCTCAGCGACCACGCTGGACGCCCTTGCCGTCGGGGTGCCTGCGTATGCCCGGGCGCTCGTCGAGCAGCTCTGGCCGGGACCGCTGACCCTCGTGTGCCGGCAGCAGTCGTCGTTGCAGTGGGACCTCGGGGATGCCCGGGGGACGGTGGCCGTCCGGATGCCCGACCATGAGGTCGCTCTCCAGCTGTTGTCCCGCACGGGACCACTGGCAGTGAGCAGTGCCAACCGCTCCGGACTGCCTGCGGCCACCGACGCCGACGCTGCGGAGTCGATGCTGGGGGAGTCTGTCGAGGTGCTGCTCGACGGAGGTGCCTGCGGCCAGGAGGTCCCCTCGACCATCCTCGACGTCACCGGCGACACCGGACGCATCCTGCGACTCGGCGCGGTGGCGTTGCACCGGCTCGTCGAGATCGTGGAGCCCCTCGGCGCCGAGATCGTGGACGAAGGCTGAGTCGAGGAGTGATCCGGGTCCGTGCGTGAGTATCTGACGGTCTTCCTCGTCGCGGCGGCCGTGACCTATCTGCTCGGGGTCTTCGCGCGCGAGGTGGCGTTGCGGACCGGGGCGGTGGCGCGCGTGCGGGACCGGGACGTGCACGCGGTGCCGATCCCGTACTTCGGCGGGGTGGCCATGCTCGGCGGACTCGTGGCGGCGTACCTCGTCGGTGCTCGACTGCCCTTCCTCTCCCGAGCCGACGACCAGGTCTTCCGCGACGGGGCCGTGGTCCTGGTGGCCGGCGCGCTGATCTGCCTGCTCGGCGTGCTCGACGACCTGCTGGAGCTCGACGCACTCACCAAGCTGGGCGGTCAGATCGTCGTGGCCGGGATCCTGGTCGCCTTCGACGTGTACTACTACTCCTTCCAGCTGCCCGGAGAAGGACAGTTCATCGCCGATCCGGTCCAGGGGCAGCTGATGAGTGTCGTCGTCGTGGTCGCGACGATCAACGCGGTGAACTTCGTCGATGGCCTCGACGGCCTGGCCGCAGGCGTGGTCGGCATCGGCGCGGTGGCTTTCTTCTTGTTCTCCTACAAGCTCGCGGATGCCAACGGCGAGACCCTGGCCATCACGGCGGCGCTGTTGTGCGCAGCACTCGGCGGGGCCTGCGTCGGCTTCCTTCCGCACAACTTCTTCCCGGCCCGGATCTTCATGGGCGACTCCGGCTCGATGCTCATCGGCCTGGTGCTCGCCGGATCCGCGCTCACCCTCACCGGACAGTTCGCCACGGTGAACATGACGCAGGGAGCGGGCGGTTCCGAGGCAAGCCTGCTCCCGACATTGTTGCCGATCTTGTTGCCGATCTCGATCTTGGTGGTGCCGTTCGCGGACCTGGTGCTGGCGGTGATCCGGCGTACCCGCGCCGGCCGGTCACCCTTCGCACCAGACAAGCAGCACCTGCACCACCGGATGCTCGAGATCGGACACTCCCACCGACGAGCGGTGCTGATCATGTGGCTGTGGGCGGGGTTGATCGCCTTCGGCGGTGTGCTGGCCAGCTTGTACGCCGGCCGCCTGACGACCATCGTGATCGCCGTCTGGGTGGTGCTGACCGTCGCGCTCACCTTCGTCCTGCCTCGGGTGCAGCACCCGCATTCGACTCCGCAGCCCCAGTCGTAGCCCGGTCGTTGGCCCGGTCGTTGGCCCCCGCCGATTTCCTCGCCGGATCGACTTTGTGCTAACTTTCACAAGCACCCCGGAACCGCTGCACCGCAGGTCGAGCGGCTCCGGACGACCGCCAGTCAGACCCACAGAACGGCCGCCGACATGACGACCGCACCGCGGATCTCAGGCTCCGGGCCCCGCCTCGGCAGCAGCAGTGGCGTGGTGCGCCCGGCCCTGGTGGTCACTCTCGTCACCGGCCTGGCCGCGTGCGTCGCCGGTGCGCTGGTCGCCGGATCGGCCGGCTTTCTCGGGGCCCTGATCGGGACCGGGATGGTGGCGTTCTTCTTCGCCTCGGGTGCGCTCGTGCTCGACCTCGTCGCCGGAATCGCCCCCTCCGCCTCGCTGCTTGTCGCCCTGCTCACCTACACCCTCCAGGTGGTGTTGGTCGGCCTGGTCTTCGTCGGCCTGCAAAGGTCGGGAGCCCTGGAGTCGGCCGTCGACGCCGATTGGCTGGGAGGCACCGTCATCGTCACCACGTCGGGATGGCTCCTGGCCCAGGTCCGGGCGAGTGTGCGCACACGGGTCCCGCTCTACGACCTCCCGCCCGCGGACGGCTCGACTCCTCCGCGTCCGGGCACAACCGGGACGTCCACCGGGAGCGTCTCGGGAGCGAAGGAGGCGGGTACGCGATGACCGCACCTGACTGCTATTCTCCGGAGCGCGATGACCCAGCGGTTGCCTTCCCCTGCTCCCGGCGACGCTCACCAGGACGGTCCCGGCAACACTCCTCGGGGCGATCCCTGGCACGCGTTCGGATATCTCGTCTCGGGTGTGTTGATCTACGGGTTGCTCGGTTGGTCCGTCGATCGCTGGCTGGGCACCACCTTCGTGGTGGTGATCGGCATCCTGCTCGGTGCCGCACTGGGCATCTACATGACGTACGCGCGGTTCAACCGTCCCTGGCAGGCACGGAGATCGACCGGGCAGGACCAGAGCTAGTGCGGAAGGCACAGGTGGCGCCGTGAGTCTTGTCGGGACGAACCTGCTCCGGGCCCAGGGTTTCACGCCCCCAGGACCCGGCGACTTCGACCTGCCGCCGATCGGTCCGGACAGCACCTTCGAGTTCCTCGGTCAGACGATGTATGCCGGCGTCACCAAGCCGATGCTGCAGCTGGTCCTCTCGGCGGTCGTGCTCTTCGTCTTCTTCCGCGTGGCCTCGGCCAGACGGGCCATGGTCCCGGGCCGGATCCAGTTCGCCGGCGAGGGGATGTACGGTTTCGTGCGCAACTCGATGGGGCGCGACATCATCGGCAGCCACGACTTCATGCGGTTCGTGCCCTACCTGTTCGCGTTGTTCTTCTTCATCTTGCTCAACAACCTGTTCGCGTCCATTCCGTTGATCCAGTTCCCGACGCTCTCGCGGGCCGGGATGGTCTACGGCCTCGCCGCGCTGAGCTGGGTCATCTACAACGCCGTCGGGATCCAGAAGCACGGAGTGCTCGGCTACCTGAAGCTGCAGTGCGTCCCGGCCGGCATCTCTGGCGCCATGCTGCTGCTCCTGGTCCCGCTCGAGTTCATGTCGAACATCGTCGTCCGGCCGGTCACGCTGGCGTTGCGACTTTTTGCCAACATGCTGGCGGGCCACCTGTTGCTGATCCTGTTCGCCCTAGGCGGTGAGTACCTCCTCCTCGAGGCCTCGACCCTGGTGAGGCCGGTCGGCCTGCTGGCATGGGCGCTCTTCATCGCCATCGCCTTTCTGGAGCTCCTGGTGCAGTTCCTGCAGGCCTACGTCTTCGTCCTGCTGAACGCCATGTACATCTCGGGTGCTCTGGCAGACGAGCACTGAGACTTCCAAGCTGTCCCATCACTGAGAAAGAACCGAAAGGAAAGATCGTGGAACTCACTGGCTCCATGAACATGATCGGCTACGGCCTCGCTGCTATCGGCCCGGGCGTCGGTATCGGACTGATCTTCGCTGCCTACATCAACGGCGTTGCTCGCCAGCCGGAGGCACAGGGCCGCCTGCAGTCGATCGCCATCTTGGGCTTCGCCCTCGCCGAGGCGCTCGCGATCATCGGCATCGCCCTCGCGTTCGTCCTCTGACCTGCCTGACCTGACGAAGGACCTGTCCATGAACGAGATCACCCTCGCGGCCGGGGAGGAGCTCAACCCGCTCATCCCGCATCCGATCGAGATCGTCTTGTCGCTGGTCGTCTTCGGCTTGCTCTACCTCGCGGTCAAGAAGTGGGTCGTCCCCAACTTCGAGAAGACCTTCGCCGACCGTACGACTGCCATCGAAGGCGGCCTCGCGGCGGCCGAGACCAAACAGGCCGAGGCCGACGCCCGGCTCGCCGAGCTGGAGAAGCAGCTCGGGGACGCTCGGCACGAGGCGGCGCGGATCCGTGAGGACGCGCGTGAGCAGGGTGCGACGATCATTGCCGAGATGCGGGAGCAGGCCCAGACCGAGGCGTCGCGCATCGTCGAGCACGCGCACTCCCAGATCGAGGCCGAGCGCCAGCAGGCGGTCACCTCGCTCCGCGGGGAGGTCGGTCTGCTGGCCACGTCGCTCGCTGGTCGGATCGTCGGGGAGTCGTTGGACGACGAGGCTCGCCAGAGTCGTGTCGTGGAGCGTTTCCTCGCCGATCTCGAGGCCGAGCAGTCAACACAGGGCTCGTCCACCGGAGGAGCACGCTGATGCGTGGCGCCTCCGCGGAGTCCCTCGCCGACCTGACCGAGGCTCTCGCTGCCGCGGTCGACGGGGGAGCGGACGCGAGCAGGGTCGCAGACGACCTGTTCGGGGCCTCCCACATCCTGCGCCGGGAGCCCGGCCTCCGACGGGTCGCAACCGACGTCTCCCTGGCTCCCGAGGCCAAGTCCGACCTGCTTCGAACTGTCTTCGGTGACCAGCTCGACGCGACCTCCGTGGATCTCGTCGCCCGGGCCGCGGGACGTCGATGGGCTGCCACCCGGGACCTGAGCGACGCCCTCGAACAGCTCGGCGTCATCGCCGTGGTGAAGGCGGCCGAGGCACAGAATGAGGCGGACGCGCTCGAGGAGGAGCTGTTCGGCGTCGAGCAGCTGGTTGCCCAGAACCCCGAGCTCCGCGACGCACTCTCGGATCCGGCCCGATCGGTGGAGGACAAGCGGACGCTGGTGCATGACCTGCTGGACGGCAGGGCCACCGCTCCCACCATCAGGCTGGCCGAGCAGTCGGTCACCGGGACGCACCGCACGGTCGCGGTGGCCTTGGATGAGTACAAGTCGGTGGCTGCACGGCACCGCAACCGCCTCGTGGGCACGGTCCGCGTGGCACGTGAGCTCGAGGAGCAGGACGCACAGCGTCTCGAGAGTGCGTTGGCGGCGCAGTACGGCCGTCCGGTGCACCTCAACGTCATGGTCGACCCCGAGGTCATCGGGGGGATCAAGGTGGAGATCGGGGACGACGTCATCGACGGCACCGTGGCCAGCCGCCTCGACGACGCCCGCCGCCGGCTTGCCGGCTGAACCGGCCCAGAACGAGCCCAGAACGAGCCCAGAACGAACACGAGCATCGAATCCAAGAGACAGGGAAGAACATGACGGAGCTTTCGATCCGACCGGACGAGATCCGGGATGCGCTTCAGCGATTCGTGTCCGACTACAAGCCCGAGACCGCCAGCCGTGAAGAGGTCGGCAGGGTGGCCGAGGCCGGCGACGGCATCGCCCGGGTCTCCGGACTGCCATCGGCCATGGCCAACGAGCTGCTCGAGTTCGAGGACGGCACGCTCGGCATCGCGCTGAACCTCGACACCCGGGAGATCGGCGTCGTCGTCCTCGGTGACTTCGAGAAGATCGAGGAAGGCCAGACCGTCCGTCGCACCGGCGAGATCCTCTCCGTGCCGGTGGGCGAGGGTTACCTCGGTCGCGTGGTGGACCCCCTCGGCAAGCCGATCGACGGCCTCGGCGAGATCAGCACCGACGGGCGTCGCGCTCTCGAGCTGCAGGCGCCCGGCGTGATGTCGCGCAAGTCCGTGCACGAGCCGCTCGCCACCGGCATCAAGGCGATCGACTCCCTGACGCCCATCGGCCGAGGCCAGCGCCAGCTCATCATCGGCGACCGCGCGACCGGCAAGAGCACGATCGCGATCGACACGATCATCAACCAACGGCAGAACTGGGAGACCAGCGACCCGGTCAAGCAGGTGCGCTGCATCTACGTCGCCATCGGGCAGAAGGGCTCCACCATCGCCGCGGTGCGAGGTGCCCTCGAGGAGGCCGGCGCGCTGGAGTACACCACCATCGTGGCATCTCCCGCATCGGACTCGGCCGGCTTCAAGTACCTCGCGCCGTACACCGGGTCGGCGATCGGTCAACACTGGATGTACGACGGCAAGCACGTCCTGATCGTCTTCGACGACCTCACCAAGCAGGCCGAGGCCTACCGTGCGGTGTCGCTGCTGCTGCGTCGCCCGCCGGGCCGGGAGGCCTACCCCGGTGACGTGTTCTATCTGCACAGCCGGCTGCTCGAACGCTGTGCCAAGCTCTCCGACGATCTGGGCGCAGGCTCGATGACCGGACTGCCGATCGTGGAGACAAAGGCGAACGACGTCTCGGCGTACATCCCGACCAACGTGATCTCGATCACCGACGGCCAGATCTTCCTCCAGTCCGACCTGTTCGCAGCCAACCAACGCCCCGCCATCGACGTGGGCGTCTCGGTCTCTCGCGTGGGTGGCGCCGCGATGACCAAGGCGGTCAAGAAGGTCACCGGCTCGCTGAAGGTGGACCTGGCGCAGTTCCGGGCGATGGAGGCGTTCGCGATGTTCGCCTCCGACCTCGACGCGGCGTCGCGTCAGCAGCTCGACCGCGGTGGACGCCTGATGGCGCTGCTCAAGCAGCCGCAGTACTCCCCCTACCCGGTGAACGAGATGACCGTTGCGTTGTGGCTCGGCACGTCCGGTCGGCTCGACAAGGTGCCGACCGACGACGTGCTGCGCTTCGAAGCCGAGTTCCTCGACTACCTCAAGCGTGAGCATGCGGGAGTGATGTCGAGCATCGCCGAGACCAACGACTTCTCCGACGACACCGAGTCCTCCCTCGAGTCCGCCTACGACTCGTTCCTCGACCAGTTCGAGACCTCCGACGGCAGGTCGATCAAGGCCGGCAAGGAGGAGCACGAGGCGCTTCCCGAGGACGAGCTCGAGCAGGAGCAGATCGTCAAGCAGAAGCGGGGCTGACCATGGCAACCACAGTGCGGGAGCTGCGTGCCCGGACCAAGTCCGTCACGTCGATGAAGAAGATCACCCGCGCCATGGAGCTCATCGCCGCCTCCCGCATCATCAAGGCGCAGCAGCGGGCCCAGTCGGCGGCACCGTATGCACGCGAGCTCACTCGGGCCGTGTCGGCGGTGGCGACGTACTCCAACGTCGACCATGCCCTCACCACCGAGCCCGAGGACCCCAAGCGCGCTGCGATCCTCATCGTGACCAGCGACCGGGGGCTGGCGGGCGCCTACTCCTCGAGCGTGCTGAAGGAGGCCGAACGGCTCGCCCAGAAGCTTCGTGGCGAGGACAAGGAGGTCGACACCTACATCGCCGGCCGTAAGGGCGAGGCCTACTTCCGCTTCCGCGGGCGCCCCGTCGCTGCGGTCTGGACCGGCTTCTCCGACCAGCCGACCTACGAGGTCGCTCGGGAGATCGGGGATGCGCTGATCGAGGCGTTCCTCGCCACGGATGAGGACGACGACCCGATCGAGCTGCGCGAGGGAGCATCGCCGGTCGACGAGGTGCACGTGGTCTACACGCGGTTCCGGTCGATGCTGGTGCAGGAGCCGACGGCGACCCGGCTGCTTCCTCTGGAGGTCGTCGAGGGTGAGGCGCCTCCGGAGGCCGACGACGTCCTGCCCCTCTACGAGTTCGAGCCGAGCGCTGCGGAAGTGCTCGACGCGTTGCTGCCCCGCTATGTGCAGAGCCGGATCTTCTTCGGGCTCCTGCAGGCAGCGGCGTCCGAGCTCGCTGCCCGTCAGCGGGCGATGAAGGCGGCCACGGACAACGCCGAGGAACTGATCAAGAAGTACACCCGTTTGGCCAATCAGGCCCGTCAGGCGGGCATCACCCAGGAAATCAGCGAGATCGTCGGTGGCGTCAACGCGCTGGCCGATGCTACTGCCGGGAGTGAGTGAGAGAACATGACTGCCACTGTCAACGAGACCAAGGACGCCGAGAGCTCGGCCGGCGGGGTGGGCCGCGTCGCCCGGGTCATCGGGCCCGTGGTCGACATCGAGTTCCCTGTCGACACGATGCCCGAGATCTACAACTTGCTCGAGGTCGAGTTCGAGCTGGCCGAGGAGACCATCACGCTGCCGCTCGAGGTGTCCCAGCACATCGGCGACGGCATGGTCCGGGCCATCTCGTTGAAGCCCACCGACGGACTGGTCCGCGGCGCCCAGGTGCAGGACACCGGCGGCCCGATCACCGTGCCGGTCGGAGACATCACCCTCGGTCACGTGTACAACACCACTGGTGACTGCCTAAACCCCACCGAGGGCGAGAGCTATGAGGTCGAGGAGCGGTGGGGCATCCACCGCAAGGCGCCGCCCTTCGACCAGCTCGAATCCAAGACCGAGATGTTCGAGACCGGCATCAAGGTCATCGACCTGCTGACGCCGTACGTCCAGGGCGGGAAGATCGGTCTGTTCGGTGGAGCCGGGGTCGGCAAGACCGTGCTCATCCAGGAGATGATCGCGCGGGTGGCCAAAGACCATGGCGGCGTGTCGGTGTTCGCCGGGGTGGGGGAGCGCACGCGTGAGGGCAACGACCTCATCGTCGAGATGGAGGAAGCCGGCGTCATCGGCCAGACCGCTCTCGTCTTCGGCCAGATGGACGAGCCGCCCGGGACCCGGCTCCGCGTGGCCCTGTCCGCGCTGACGATGGCGGAGTACTTCCGCGACGTGAAGGAGCAGGATGTGCTGCTCTTCATCGACAACATCTTCCGCTTCACCCAGGCCGGTTCCGAGGTGTCCACGCTGCTCGGCCGGATGCCGTCCGCGGTGGGCTACCAGCCCAACCTCGCCGACGAGATGGGTGTGCTCCAGGAGCGGATCACCTCGACGCGTGGTCACTCGATCACCTCGATGCAGGCGATCTACGTGCCGGCCGACGACTACACCGACCCCGCTCCGGCGACGACGTTCGCGCACCTCGACGCCACGACGGAGCTCTCGCGTGAGATCGCCTCGCTCGGTATCTACCCCGCTGTGGACCCGCTGACGTCGACGTCGCGGATCCTGGACCCGCGCTACATCGGTGAGGACCACTACAACACCGCAGTCCGGATCAAGCAGATCCTGCAGCGCAACAAGGAACTGCAGGACATCATCGCGATCCTCGGTGTCGACGAGCTCTCCGAGGAGGACAAGGTCGTCGTGTCCCGGGCACGGCGCATCCAGCGGTTCCTGTCGCAGAACACCTATGTCGCCAAGCAGTTCACCGGCATCGAAGGCTCGACTGTCTCGATCGAGGACACCATCGAGGGGTTCACCAAGATCGCCGACGGCGACTACGAC
>JBPCND010000230.1:0-3254 GCA_051001655.1 Nocardioides sp.
GAGCTCTGCCTCGGCGAAGGCCCGCACCGTGTCCCGGACATCGCGCTCCTCCTCGCTGAGCAGGTCGTCAACGGCGAGGAAGTCACGCGGATCCATGCCGGCCATCCTGCCACCGACCCAGCCCACCGGCGGTTCGTCTGCGATGTCCCCGTGCAAAAGACCCCATAAACCACAGACCAATCGGGGTGGCGGGGGTCAGGCGCGGTTGACGGCGGAGATCACGGCCTGGAGCGAGGCGGTCACGATGTTCGGGTCGAGACCGACGCCCCAGAGCAGCTGGTCGCCCACGGCGCACTCGACGTACGCCGCCGCGGTCGCGTCGCCGCCCGAGGACAACGCGTGCTCGTGGTAGTCGAGGACCCGCACGTCCCGCCGTCCCTCGAACACCGGGTTCCCCCGGGCCATCTCGTCCTCCGCGAGCCCGTTGAGAGCATCGACGAAGGCCGCGATCGGTCCGTTGCCGGTGCCGTCCAACGACCGCATCTCGCCGTCGACGTACACATTGACGGCGAGCACGTCCTTCTCCCCCGCCGCCGACGAGGTGTGCACGGAGTTGAGCTGCAGCGGCGTCCCGCGGTCGAGGTACTCCGCCTTGAACGAGGCCCAGATGTCGTCAGGCGTCATCTCGCCGCCCACGTCGTCGGTGTGCTTCTGCACCGCGCGGCTGAACTCGATCTGCAGCCGGCGCGGCAGGTCGAGCTTGTGGTCGGCCTTGAGGACGTAGGCGACACCGCCCTTGCCGGACTGGCTGTTGACCCGGATGACCGCCTCGTAGGAGCGGCCGACGTCCTTCGGGTCGATCGGGAGGTACGGCGCCTCCCACATGAGCTCGCCGACCGGCCGACCGGCCTCGTCGGCCGCCCGGTCCAGCGCCTCCAGCCCCTTCTTGATGGCGTCCTGGTGTGAGCCGGAGAAGGCCGTGTAGACCAGGTCGCCCGCATAGGGGTGGCGCGGGTGCACCGGAAGCTGCGTGCAGTACTCCACCGTGCGCCGGATCTCGTCGATGTCGGAGAAGTCGACCTGCGGGTCGATCCCCTGGCTGAACAGGTTCATCCCCAGCGTCACCAGGCACACGTTGCCGGTGCGTTCACCATGCCCGAACAGGCAGCCCTCCACCCGGTCGGCGCCGGCCATCATCGCCAGCTCGGTGGCGGCGACCGCCGTACCCCGGTCGTTGTGTGGGTGCAGCGAGACCACGCTGTGGGCGCGGCGGGTCAGCGCCCGGGAGAACCACTCGATCTGGTCGGCGTAGACGTTCGGCGTGGACATCTCGACCGTCGCCGGCAGGTTGAGGATGATCTCGCGGCCCGGCCCCGGCTCCCACACGTCCGAGACGGCCTCACAGACATCGACGGCGAAGTCGAGCTCGGTGCCGGTGAAGATCTCCGGGGAGTACTGGTAGCCGAAGTCGGTCTCCGCCAAGAGTTCCTCGGCGTACTTCATCACGATCTCGGTCCCGCGTACGGCGATGGCACGGCACTCTGCCTTGTCGACGCCGAACACCACCCGACGGAACAGCGGCGCCGTGGCGTTGTAGAGGTGGACGTTCGAGCGGTCGGTGCCGGCCAGCGACTGCACGGTCCGCTCGATCAGGTCCTCACGCGCCTGTGTCAGGACCGAGATCGTCACGTCGTCGGGGATCCGGTCCCCCTCGACGAGGTTCCGCACGAAGTCGAAGTCGGCCTGGCTGGCGCTGGGGAAACCGACCTCGATCTCCTTGTAGCCCATCCGGACCAGCAGCTCGAACATCGCCAGCTTGCGGGCAGGGCTCATCGGGTCGATCAGTGCCTGGTTGCCGTCCCGCAGGTCGGTGGAGAGCCACCGGGGCGTGTGGTCGACCGACCGGCTCGGCCAGGTCCGATCCGAGAGGTCGATGGACGGGAAGGCGCGGTAGCGCTGGTAGGGCATACCGCTCGGTCGTTGCCGGTTGCGCTCTTGGGCGGACTGGGGGCTGCTCGGTTCTGTCGACGCTGTCATGGGGTCCTCGCTCGTGGGCTTTAGATGGAGGCCGGGCGGCGCCCTGTGACAGGCCGACTCCGCAGCGAGGGGTCCGGCTCTCAGACCTCGCTGCGGCACCCAAGGAGGAGGTTGCGCGCGCTCATGACCTGATCAGCATAGGACAACCCCCACGACGGGGCGAGGGAGCCTCCGGGGAACGGACTAGCCGCGTCACCGGTGACAGGATGGCCGCCATGACCGATCTGCCCGACCTGCGTATCGCGCGTGTCGACCCGCTCGACCTCGATCTGGCCACCGCGGATGCGCTCGCCGGCGTGCTGACCGCCTGCGACGTCGCGGCCGGACTGCCGTTCCCGCCCAAGGTCGGCGCCGCCGTGCTCACGTATCGGCAGCTCCAGTCCGACGGACGGCCACTGGACGGCCTCTGGCTCGCCTTCGAGGGGGACCGGCTGGTCGGCCACCTCGACCTCACCTTGCCGCACCGCGAGAACACCGAAACCGCCGGCCTGAGAGGTCACGTCCATCCCCAGGCGCAACGCCGGGGCATCGGCCGGACGCTGCTCGACATCGGGACCCGAGCGGCGACGGACGCAGGTCGGTCTCGGGTCTCAGCGGGAGCCTTCCTCGGCACGCCGGGCTTCCTCGCGCTCGAGGCGTGGGGATTCGAGGCCACGCCGGGCCGCTACGCCGTACGCCGGCTCGACCTCCATCTCGCCCGGGCCGCCCGGTGGCAGACGTTGTACGACGAGGCGGCCGGCCGAGCCGCGGACTACGAGCTGATCCACCTCGTCGGACCGACACCCGATGACCTGCTCGACCCGATGGCCACCTTGCACGAGGCCATCAACGACGCCCCCGCCAACGACGCCGACGAGGAGCCGGCGCTGTTCGACGCGGACCGGGTCCTGGCCTACGACGACGCCATGGCGGGCCGGCGGCAGTCGGTCTACCGCGTGGTCGCGCGGCACCTGCCCACGGGCGAGTGGGCCGGGCTCTCGATGCTCTGCGTGGACGAGCACTCTCCGGCCCTGGCGATGCAGGAGGACACCTCGGTCGTCCGGTCCCACCGGGGTCATCGACTCGGTCTGCTGATGAAGGCCGACATGCTTCGGTGGATCGTTCGGACGCGCCCCGAGGTCGGCGCGACCGACACCTGGAACTCCACCAGCAACGACCACATGATCGCGGTCAACGAGCGACTCGGGGCAGAGGTCGTCGCGGAGGACGCCAGGTCCCACCGGAGCGTCCCCCCGCGACAAAACCCAAGAACGGTCAGTTCCGCGTGGGCCGCTGAA
>JBPCND010000231.1:0-13576 GCA_051001655.1 Nocardioides sp.
GAGGAGCCGCGGGGGAGCGCACCTGCGGAGCTGTTCTCGGTGGACGGCGGCCCGGCCACGGTCGGAGTGATCGCCTCGGTGACCAGGCCGTTCTGCGGGGACTGCGACCGGGTCCGTCTCACCGCTGACGGGCAGATCCGCAACTGCCTCTTCGCGCGCGAGGAGTCCGACCTTCGGGCCGCCCTGCGCAGCGGAGCAGCCGACGACGAGATCGCTGACCGGTGGCGAGCGGCGATGTGGGGCAAGCGCCCCGGGCACGGCATCGACGACGTGAGCTTCCTGCAGCCGACCCGTCCCATGTCGGCCATCGGCGGCTGAGCAGTCCTGATCCCGAGGCGACCCACGGCGAGGCGCGTTGTCATGTCTCGTCCACTGGCAGGAACATAGGCCTATGCGCCTCTTTGCCGCGATCGTGCCACCGGAGCCGGTGCGCGCCGAGCTCTTCTCGGCCGTGAACGCGGTGGCCATCGACACGACGCAGCTCGACATCATCCCGGTCGACACGATGCGACTGCCCATCACGAGCTTCGGCAACGTGACCCAACGCGACTACGACCAGATGTTGCGGGCACTCGTGCGGGAGGCGGCGCAGTGGCCGCGACCGACGGTCCGGTTCTCCGGCAGCGCAGCGCTCGAGTTCGAGGGAGACCGGTCGGTCTGGTCGCGTGTGGACGGTGATCTCGACGGTCTGTTCACAGTGGGACGAGGGGTGCCCAGTGCGGTGAAGAGTCTCGGCTTCCTCGTCGACCGTCGTCGGTTCAGACCGTGGTTGGCGGTCGGCACGATCACCGAGACCACCACGGCGGCGTACCTCGAGCGGCTTGTGGCCGCCCTGGACGAGTTCACCGGTCAGCTCTGGACGCTGGAATCGCTGTCCATCATCCGTCGGGTGCCGCGCGACGAGGCGGGTCAGGTCGACGACGTCGTCATCGAGGAAGTGCCGCTCGGCGGCGACTGAGAGCCGCTCGTCGCATCGACAGAGGCGGCCACGTCCAGGCGGTTGTCCCTGAGCACCTCGACCAATGCGTCGACGGGCATCGGCCGGTGCATGAGGTACCCCTGCGCGAAGGGAGCGTGCACATGGTCGCGCAGGTGGTCGAGCTGAGTGGTTCGCTCGATGCCCTCGATGACGACGTCCAGCCCGAGCGCCTGCCCCATCATGGTGATCGAGCAGAGCAGCGCGCACGACCTCTCGTCGCGGTCGATGCCCTCGGAGAACGACAGGTCCGTCTTGATGGTCTTGACCGGCATGTCCTGCAGGTAGCCGATCGAGGAGAACCCGACACCGAAGTCGTCGATGGCGAAACCTACGTCGAGCATGGTGATGCTGGTCATCGCCTCCTTGGAGATGGCATCGTCCCCGACCATGTCACGCTCGGTGATCTCCAACACGAGCCCGGCGCCGCCCATCCGCTCCTGGGTCCGGCGGACCTTGTCGACGAAGTCGGGCTCGCGCAGCTGCTTGGCGGAGATGTTGACCCCGATGGTGAGGTCACCGCCGGCCGCCTCCAGGATGCGAGCTGAGTCCTGGGCGGCCAAGCCGAGCACGACGTCGCCCAGGGCAACCACGAGCCCGCTCTCCTCGGCGACCTTGATGAACACGTCCGGAGGAACGGTGACCCCGTTGGAGTTCCAGCGGGCGAGTGCCTCCACGCCGGTGATCCGACCGGTCGACACCCGGACGATCGGTTGGTAGACGAGGGTGAGGTCGCCCGCAGCCAGGGACGCCCGCAGCGACTCGACCAGCTCCAGTCGTTGCAGGCGGGTCTGACCGAGCGCGCCCTCGTAGGTCACGAACTGGTTTTTGCCTCGCGCCTTAGCTTCGTACATCGCGAGGTCGGCGTTGCGCAGCATGCTCTCCGAGCTGTCCGTCAGCTCTCCGAACGCGACGCCGATGCTGGCACTGAGGGTGAGGGTGTGCCCAGAGACGTGTGCCCCAGAGGAGAGCGCTTTGAGGATGCGCCGGCAGGCGACGTCAACCTCGACCGGTCGGACGTCCTCGAGTAGGATGGCGAACTCGTCGCCACCGAGTCGGGCGACCGTGTCGGACTGACGCACGCAGTCGGTCAGACGGCCGGAGAAGTCGATGAGTACGGCGTCCCCGGCCGCATGCCCGAACCGGTCGTTCACGGGCTTGAAGCCGTCGAGATCGACGAACAGCAGGGCGATTCGTGTCCCGCGCCGACGGGAGAGCAGCAGGGCGTGCTCGACCCGGTCGAGCAGGAGGCCACGGTTGGGCAGGTTCGTGAGCAGGTCGTGACGCGCCAGGTGAGTCATGTCCTCGGTCAGTCGCAGCCGTGCGAAGGCGTCCGAGGAGACGGCAACCATCGCCTCGAGAGCCTGCTGGTCGGCGGCCTGGGTGGAGCGGGCCCGGTGCCGACCGGGGGCGACCAGCCAGCGGTCCCGTCGACCGTCCTGGAGCTCGGCGCCCACCTCGTGCGGGGAGGGCGGCGTGGACCTGACCTCGACCTGTTCGAGCCGGAGCAGTCGTTTGGCGTCGTCGATCAGCGCGTCGAGAACCTGCCGGGTGTCGGAGAGCGTCTGTGCGCGGACGGCGGCGTCGAAGAGGACGGTCAGTCGACGGGCGTTCTCGGTGCCACGGGTCACCGAGTGTGTCGCGATGAGCAGGGTCACGAGGGGCACGGCCAGGAGGACCAACGTCCACCAGGGCAGGTCACGCAGCACCACAGCACCGAGGTAGCCCAACGAGTCGAACGGGACGAAGCACGCAACCGCGATCAGGGCCCCAGGTTGTAGCAGATGCTGACTGACCGACGAACGCTCCTCGAGCGCCACGGAGATCGCGGACACCAGGAAGTCGATCGAGAAGTAGGTGGCAGCGGCCAGGGTGACGGCCAACAGCTCCACCGGGGTGCCGATCTCGTCGCCTCGCACGGCGGTCAGCAGCACCGCGGCCGCAGCCCCGCCCAGAATTCCGACGCCGAAGTTGAAGAACTTGATCGTGGTCCGTTTGCCGCTGAGCAGCTGGGTGCCCAGCACGCCCACCGTCCAGAGCAGCACCGACTCCTCGGGTGGAACGGTGCACAGCAAGAACATCAGGACCGCGGAGTCGAAGCCGACCTCGATACCGCCAGTGCCCCGGTCCAACACAAGCGGATACCGGGCGATGAACATGATCAACGGCACGGTCAGCAGCTCGAAGCCGTCCAAGGGCAGCGTGGGATCACCCATCCGAACGGCGGCAACCACCACGGAGATCATGCCTAGGCACAGCACAGTGAGATCGAAGAGTCTGCCCGCCAGAGGCCCCTTCGACTCCGGTGCGGGCAGCGCCCTCTGCTCGGTGTCGGACATCGTCCCACCAGTATCGGGCATCCACCGGTGTTCTAGGCCGTTATTGGGTCAGCTCGCGGCATGTCCTGTCGCGCTCGGCCGCACGTCGCGGAGGAAGGATCTGGCCGTCAGGAAGTCGGCGAGCTGGTCGCGGTGCTCAGCACAGGCCAGCCAGGTCTTGCGGCGGTCCGGGGTGTGCAGCTTCGGGTTGTTCCACAGGAGCTCCCAGGCGGCGCCGGCCCGACACCCACGTGCAGAGCAGATCGGAGAGGCGGGTCCGACCGAAGGGGGAGATGGGTTGGGGCCAGTCACGAAGGAGTTGCCTCGTCGTCGGTCGGTGACGTGGAGGAGAAAGAGGACGGTGCCGGACGACCACGGGGGAAGTCGTCCGGCACCGCAAGCGCGAGCACAGACGGGGGAGACTGGGCTCGCGCGACCACGATTCTTGCACGCGCGGGGTGCCAAATCCAACAGTCGGCCGAGGACGCACAAAGGACCTGCTACGTGTCTGGACCAGTCGTCAGCGGAGGTCGCCCGAGGAGGGGCCCTCCAGCGCCGGTCGCTGCTCCTCAGGGCCGAATGGGTCAGGTCCGCCGGGGTCCGGCGCAGCACCGGCGTTGGCGATCACCACGGCGACGTACGGCAGGAACAACGATGCGGCCAGGAACACCCACATGAACCAGTGCCCCATGCTGACGACCGCGAGGAGGAAGCAGAGCGTCCGGATCGTCATCGACACGATGTAGCGCCGCTGCCGCGCGTCGATGTCGGCGCTGCGGCCCCGGGTGGCAGTGGTGATCCGGACGGCGTCCGGCTCCTTGCGGGCCATGCCCCCAGCCTACGCCGACGAGCCGGTCTGACCAGTCGCGTGATCAGTCGCGTGACCAGCGGGACTACCATCAGCGACACCGCTTTTCCCCACTTCGAGGAGTCCCCCGTGTCCGACCGCACCTATCGAGTCACCGAGATCGTCGGCACGTCACCGGACGGGATCGACCAGGCAGTCCGCAACGGCATCGAGCGTGCCTCACGCACCCTGCGCCACCTCGACTGGTTCGAGGTGACCCAGGTCAGGGGACAGGTGAAGGACGACGCTGTCGAGCACTTTCAGGTCGGGCTCAAGCTCGGCTTCCGGCTGGAGGACGACTGAGCCACGCGAATTCCTGCTACCCGTGGGTAGCCGATAGCGTCACCGCTTGTGAGCAGATCGGTACTCGTCACCGGAGGGAACCGCGGCATCGGCCGCGCCGTCGCCGAGGCGTTCGTGGCCTCGGGTGACCAGGTGGCTGTCACCTACCGGACCGGCCAGCCCGCCGCGGGCACGCTCGGCGTCCGGTGCGACGTCACCGACCCGGAAGCGGTCGAGGCGGCCTTCGCCGAGGTCGAGGCCGCTCACGGACCGGTCGAGGTCCTGGTCTCGAACGCCGGCATCACCCAGGACACCCTCATCCTCCGCATGAGCGAGGACGACTGGTCACGCGTGATCGACACCAACCTCTCCGGTTCGTTCCGGGTGGCAAAGCGTGCGGCCAAAGGCATGCTCAGGCTTCGCCGCGGTCGGATCGTGCTGATCTCCTCCGTGGTCGGTCTGCTGGGGTCGGCCGGTCAGGTCAACTATGCGGCCAGCAAGGCAGGACTGGTGGGAATGGCTCGCTCGTTGGCCCGAGAGCTCGGCAGCCGGGGGATCACCACCAACGTGGTCGCTCCCGGCTTCGTCGACACCGAGATGACGGCGGTCCTGCCGGAGGAGAAGAAGGCGGAGTACCAGGCCCAGATCCCGCTGGGTCGTTACGCCACCACCGCCGAGGTCGCGGCGACCGTGCACTGGCTCGCCTCGGACGGCGCCGCCTACATCACCGGTGCGGTCATCCCCGTCGACGGCGGCCTCGGCATGGGCCACTGACCGAACGGCGGTGGAGCCGTGTGTCGAACGGCGGCGGTCGAGCTCTCGAGATCTGGCACACATAGTGAAGGAGCAGCACCGACGATGGGCATTCTCGAAGGCAAACGGATCCTGGTCGCCGGAGTCACGATGGACTCCTCGATCGGCTTCGCCGTGGCACGCGTGGCGCAGGAGCAAGGCGCGACCGTGCTGGTGTCGAACTTCGGTCGGGCGCTGGGCATCACCAAGCGGATCGTGGGGCGGCTGCCGCAGCCTGCTCCGGTGATCGAGCTCGACGTGACCGATCCTGAGCACCTGGAGCGGCTCCCTGGCCTGGTCCGTGAACATATGGACGGACTGGACGGCGTGGTGCATTCGGTCGCCTACGGCAACCCCGAGACGCTCCTCGGCGGCAAGTTCCTCGAAGGCCCGTGGGAGGACGTGGCGCGGGCCGTCCAGGTCTCGGCGTACTCCCTGAAGTCGCTGTCCACTGCCTGCCTGCCGTTGATGGGCAGCGGTGGCTCGGTCGTGGGGATGACCTTCGACGCGACGGTCGCCTGGCCTGCGTACGACTGGATGGGCTTCGCGAAGGCGGGCCTGGAGTCGTGCTCGCGATACCTCGCCCGGGACCTCGGACCGAAGGGGATCCGGGTCAACCTGGTCTCGGCGGGGCCGCTGAAGACGCTCGCCGCGAAAGCGATCCCGGGTTTCGAGGAGCTGGAGTCGATGTGGAGCGACCGGTCGCCACTGGGCTGGAACGAGAAGGACACCGAGCCTGCGGCGCGTGCCGTGGTCGCCCTGTTGTCGGACTTCTTCCCGGCCACGACCGGCGAGATCGTGCACGTCGACGGTGGCTACCACGCGATGGGGGCGTGAGCGGCGCCTCGTCGTTCGGTAGCGTGCGCGGGTGACGTCCTCCCTCGTGGAGATCCGGGTCCTCGAGGGACCCAACCTCTACTTCCCCCGTGCCGCGATCAAGCTGACCCTCGACGTCACGGCTGTCATCGACACGTCCGAGGAGAGTGCCCTGCGGCTCGCGGGCCGGATTGGCCTACGGAAGGCCCGGCCCGGGCCGCCGGGGAGTGGCTTTCGGCAACGGTTCTCCGTCCGGGCAGTCGAACGGTTGACCCGTCACGTCGCCGCGGAGTCCGGCACGACCAGGCTGGCCGTCCGGGTCCGGCCGACCAGCGACGTGCATCGTCTCGTGGTGGCCTACCCATGGCGCAACCGGACTCGTGCCGAAGCGCTCGGCAGTGCCGTCGCGGAGGTACTCGACGGCCTGCCCCACACCGACATCGACGGCATGGTCGGTGCCGCCGCGGCGAAGGTCCGCGCCTCGGAGCTCGGGCCGGGTCCGACCACGCTGCGCCCGAAGGTGCCGATCGTGGCGGTCACAGGCACCAACGGCAAGACCACCACGTCGCGGATGGTCGCGCACATCGCGCGCACCCACGGACTGCACGTCGGTTGGTCGAGCACGGACGGCATCTACATCGACGGGCAGCTGATCGAAGCGGGCGACTTCTCCGGGCCGAGTGGTGCCGGCCGGGTGCTCGCCCATCCGCAGGTCCAGCTAGCGGTGACTGAGACGGCCCGCGGCGGCATCCTGCTCAAGGGCATCGGGCTGGCCTACAACCACGTCTCCGTCTTCACCAACGTCTCCGCCGACCACCTCGGCCTGCACGGCATCGACACCCTCGACCAGCTCGCCGAGGTGAAGGGTGTCGTCTGCCGGATCACTCGGTCGAACGGCTGGGCGGTCCTCAACGGCGACGACCCCCGGGTGTTCGCCACCCGGGCGACGGTGAAGGCACGACCGTGGGTGTTCTCACGCGATCCCGACTCCCCGGCCATCCGCGAGGTGCTCAACGACGGAGGTCGGGCGACCACCGTCATCGACGGCTGGCTCAGCGTGCTCACCGCCGGCAGCGACGCCGACCCCCTGGTGGAGGTCGTGGACATCCCGATGACCCTCGCCGGCCTGTCCCGCTTCAACCTCGAGAACGCGTTGGGCGCGGCGTCCGCGGCACTCGCGGTCGGGTTGCCCCGGGAAGCTGTCGTCGAGGGCCTCAGGACCTTCAGCCCCGATTCCGAGCACAACCCGGGGCGGATGAACTTCTTCAGCCACGACGAGGTGAGCGTGGTGGTGGATCTCGCCCACAACGAGGCCGGTCTCGAGGCCCTGTTGGAGATCATGGAGGGCGTACGACGCCCGGGGGCTCGGCTGCTGCTCGGACTCGGGGCGGTGGGGGACCGGCAGGACGAGATCCTCGACCGGCTCGGGGAGATGGCCGCACGGGACGCCGATGTCGTGGTGATCGCCCACAAGGACCGCTATCTCCGCGGGCGGACCAACGAGGAGCTCGACATGTTGTTCCGGCGGGGAGCGGCACGCGTAGGCGTCGAGGAGGTGCCGTCGTACCCGACGGAGCTCGCCGGACTCTCGGCACTCGTCGACCGCGCCGAGCCCGGTGACGTGGTGGGGCTGATGTGCCACGAGGACCGGCAGGGTGTCTATGACTGGCTGGCCGACCACGGCTTCCGTGCAGACGGTCCCGCCGAGCTCCGAGCCTTGGTCCGGGCCGCCCGCGGCTGAAGGCGGGGGGTGTTTACCATGTTCACCTGGTCAACACCCTCTCCCAATGGCATGCAAACAATGGGGAGGTTCAAAGATCCTGCATCCCCTGGTAAACCCCCGGTCCGTCGACGGGAGAGACGGCGGGGGAGTAGTCCGGGTCGGCGACGACGCCCTCGGGTGTGCCGGCGCCGGCCTGCGCCTGCTGGGACCAGCTCTCCAGCTCCTGCATGACGGCGGCGTGCTTGTCCACGCAGACGACGACGAGGTCGCCGGCGTTCGCACGCGCCATCGCGTGCCGGACCGCCTCGATCTCGTCGTCGATCACCTCGAGCTGCTTGCACCGGGCTCCCTCGGACATGCTCTGGCGGACGCCTTCGGCGACGAGGGCGGAGGTGTCACCGCGCCGGCGCCCCCGCAGGGAGACGTCCTCGCGCACGACAACCACGTCGAAGTGCTGGGCCGCCACGGCACCGAGCTCCCGCATGTCGTCGTCGCGGCGGTCGCCTGCGGTGGCCACCACACCGATCCGGGACGGCTTGCCGAGCTCGCTGGTCGAGGCCAGGCTCTCGCCCATCCGGTCGACGAAGTCACCGAGCATCCGCATGCCTGGTGCGTTTGGGCAGTAGTCGATGATCACAGTGCGCCCGCTGACCTCGACCTCGTTGAGCCGCCCCGGCGAGAGGTAGTAGCTCGTCGAGAAGGTACGGAGGCCTTGGCGGATGTCGTGCAACGGAGCTCCGGCGGCGAAGGTTGCTGCGGCGGCCGCCAGCGAGTTCTGGACGTTCATCCTCGCCTTGCCACCGAACGTCGCCGGCAGCAGGTGCGTCCAGGCGAGCTGCATCTCGCGTCCACCGTGCTTGACCACGATCATCTCGCCGCGCTCGCTCGGCTCCAGCACGAGCGCCTTGCCGCCGCGACGGCAGTGTGCGTCGATCATCTCGCGCTGCTCCGAGGCCGGCTCAGCCATCGAGAACCAGACCACCTGACCCGAGCAACGGCGACGCATCGCGCGCACCAGTGGGTCGTCGGCGTTGAGGACGGCGTGGCCCTCACGCGGCACCGCCTCGACCAGCACCGCCTTGACGTCCGCGAGCTGCTCGACGGTGTCGATGCCCCGCAGACCGAGATGGTCAGGCTGGACGTTGAGGACCACGGCGACGTCGTTGCGCTCGTAGCCGAGCCCCTCGCGCAGGATCCCTCCACGAGCCACCTCGAACACCGCGAAGTCGACCCGTGGGTTCTGCAGGACCATCCGGGCCGACTTGGGTCCCGAGGCGTCGGCCCTGATCACGAGTCGTTCGTCGATGACGACACCGTCGGTCGAGGTCATCCCGACCTTGCGGCCCATGCCTTTGAAGATGTGGGAGATCATCCGCGACGTCGTCGTCTTGCCGTTGGTGCCGGTGACCGCGACGATCGGGATCCGGCTCGGTGCACCGGGCGGGAAGAGCATGTCGACGACCGGCTTGGAGATGAACTGCGGGTCGCCGATCGTGGGGTGCGTGTGCATCCGGAAGCCGGGCGCGGCGTTGACCTCGCAGATCGCCCCCCCGGTCTCACGAACCGGCTCGGTGATGTCGGGATAGATGAAGTCGATGCCGGCGATGTCGAGGCCGACCATCCTGGCCGCCTCCTCGGCGATCTCGACGTTCTCCGGGTGCGCCTCGAAGGTGCGGTCGATGGAGATCCCACCGGTGGACATGTTGCCGGTCAGGGTCAGCTTGACCGTCTCGCCGGCGGCCGGGACGTCCCCGAGCTCGTAGCCCTGGTTGGCAAGCAGCGCGATGGCGGCGTCGTCGACCTTGATGCGGGTGAGGACCCTCTCGTGCCCCACGCCGCGGCGCGGGTCGGCGTTGGTGAGCTCGACGAGCTGCTCCACGGTGCTGTGTCCGTCACCGACGACGTGGGCTGGCACCCGTTCGGCGACTGCTGCCAGACGGCCGTCGATGATCAGGCAGCGGTAGTCGCGGCCGGTGATGTAGGACTCCACGATCACCGAGCCACGTCGGGACTGGTCCTGCACGACCGGGAACGCCGCGCGTACGTCGTCGTCGTCCTGCAGGTCGAGGCAGACCCCACGACCGTGGTTGCCGTCCAACGGCTTGCACACGACGGGGTAGCCGATCCGGTTGGCCACGGTGACGGCCTGGTCGGGGGGCCGGACCGACGCCTGCTTGGGGACAGGCAGCCCGGCCGCGCCGAGCAGTCGGGTGGTGAGGTCCTTGTCGGAGGCGACGTCGACGGCGATGGCGCTGGTCGCGGACGTCATGGTGGCCCGGATGCGCTTCTGGTGCACGCCTTGACCGAGCTGGACGAGCGAGTGCTGGTTGAGCCGGATCCACGGGATGTCGCGCGAGACGGCCTCGTCGAGGATCGCCTGGGTCGACGGCCCGAAGGCGGTGCGCTCGGCCTGCAGGATGAAGGACTCCCGCTCCTGGTCCCAGTCGAAGTCGGGGTCGGCCTCGACGAAGTGGTTCACGAGCCGGACGGAGAGCCGCGCCGCGGCGAGACCGACCTGCTCGTCGATGTAGCCGTAGACGACGTTGTACTTGCCCCGCTGGCCCTTGACCTGCCGGGTCTTCCCGCGCCGGATGTCGTGGCCGACCACCTGCTGGAGTGCGAGTGCGACGTGCTCGGCCGCGTGGCCGAGCCAGGTTCCCTCGTCGAGGCGCTCGACGAAGCCGCCACGCCTCCCCCTGGAGCAGGAGTCTCGCGCAGACCCGGCAGCAGCTGCAGCAGGCTCTCGGTCAGGCCGGGCAGGGTGTGGGTCGGGAAGTCCTCGAGCGAGCCGAGGTCGACGACGAGGTGGATGGCCTTCTGGTAGGACCAGATGTTCGCCCCGCGGTAGACCCGGGTCTCCAGGATCGCTAGGTCGGGGGACGGTCGGGTGGCGGAGCGAGCCTGCTCACTCATCCGGGGCCTCCTTCTCTCGACGCAGCCGATCGCGCTGTCGTCTCGCTCGTCGGCGTTTGAGCACGATGGGCGAGATGTCTCCTGCGGCTATGTCGTGAGCCAACCGTCTCAGGTCACGGCCAGCGACCGCGAGCTCCTCGGCCCCGGCTGGATCGACCTCGGGCGCCTCGCGGACGAGCACCTTTTCGGTGAGGTCGAACACCGCTCCGTCGGGCAGGACGTGGAGCACCACCCCGGAGGCGAGGAGCGGCGCCGTACGACGTGCCTCGTGCGCGTTCGACACGACGTTGCGGCCGTCGAAGATCGTCACGACGCCCCGGCCGACCACGCGCAACATCGTGTGCGAGCCCTGCTCGGTGACCAGCGCGGCCGTGTCCTCGTCAACCCCGATGCCGAGCAGGCCGGGGCTCTGTGCCACGAGCATCAGCAACCGGCCGTAGCGGTTGCGCTGCCCGAAGTGCTGGTCGATGACGGCGTCGTTGATCAGGCCGAGGCCTGCGGCCAGCTGGGTCATCCGCTGCTTCGGGGTGGATCCGCCCGTCCCGAAGGCCACCATGTGAGAGGACTGGATGCTCGCGCCGGCGCTGGTGCCGGCGACGACCACACCTCGCCGGTGGGCCGCTCTGATCGCCTCGCCGAACGCCGTCCCGTTTGACGATGGCCGAGAGCTTGAGCTGGTTTCCCCCGGTCATGAAGATGCCGGTGACGTCGTCGAGCCGTCCGACCAGGTCGGGGTCCTTGGCCTGCTCCCGGCTCTCCGGACGGGCGGAGACGACCTCGCGTGCGCCGAGCCGGCGGAACAGCGCGTCGTAGACCTCTATGATCTCGGGGCCGAGTGAGGAGGCAGTCGGGACGACCGCGATCTTGGCCTGCGGACCACCGGCGAGTGCGACGAACTCGGAGAGCACGGTGCGGCGACCCAGCTTGTCCTCGGCGCCCCCGATCGCCAGCAGCGGTCCTGGGGAGATCACGGGCGGGATCACGGGCGAGATCACGGGCGAGATCGCGGGTGGGAGCACAGGGGAGGGGGCCGGTGAGCCGACGGACGAGTCGACTGTTTCTGGCTCATTCGGCATGCGCGGAAGCCTACGGGGTGCGAGAGTGCAGCCGTGACCGACCGTCGACGGCTGATCGTGATGCGGCACGCGAAGACCGAGCCGTTCGCAGCGTCCGACCATGGTCGACGACTGACCGAGAGAGGCGCGGCCGACGCCGCCGATGCCGGAGCGCACCTGACCACGCTCGGTCTCGCCCCCGACCACGCCGTGGTGTCGACGGCCGAGCGCCCCCGGCTGACCTGGGCGGCGGTGCGTGCCGCCTCCGGCTCGACAGGGACCGAGAGCTTCGAGGCCGGGGCGTACCACGGCGACGCCGAGACAGCGCTCGACACGCTTCGCCAGGTGCCGGAGACGGTACGCACGGTGATCTGGATCGGCCACAACCCCACCGCGTCGGACCTGTGCCATCTGCTCGACGACGGTACCGGCGACCCCGAGGCCGTGAGCGGGATGCTGAGCGGCTTCCCCACCGGCGCCATGGTGGTCTTCGAGGTCGACGCCGCCTGGTGTGACCTGGGGTTCGAGGACGGTCGCGTCGCGGATTTCTACGTCGCGCGCTCCTGACCCGTGCTCACGGCAGGGGCCGGCGTCAGGCGTCACCGGCCTCCTCGTCGGCGGCCTCCATCTCTTCGCGGCTGATGCCGAGGAGGTAGATGATCGCGTCGAGGTAGGGCACGTTGACGGTGGTGTCGGCGGCCTCCTGCACGACCGGCTTGGCGTTGAAGGCGATGCCGAGTCCGGCGGCCGCCAGCATGTCGAGGTCGTTCGCGCCGTCCCCGATGGCGATCGTGGCGCTCTGCGCGACGCCCGCCTCCTCGGCGAACCGACGCAGTGCCTGCGCCTTTCCGGCCCGGTCGAGCACGGGCCCCAGGACGCGACCGGTGAGCCTGCCGTCGCTCACCTCGAGCTCGTTGGCCGCGGAGTAGTCGATCCCGAGGTCCTCGGCGATCCGGTCGGTGACCTGGCGGAAGCCTCCCGACACGATCGCGAATCGGTAGCCCAGTCGCTTGAGGGTGCGGACCATGGTGCGGGCACCCGGCGCGAGCTCGATGTCGTCGTACACCCTGTCCAGGACCGAGGCGTCGAGGCCCGCCAGCAGGGCGACGCGCTCCCGGAGCGACTGCTCGAAGTCGAGCTCGCCCCTCATCGCCGCCTCGGTCACCCGGGTCACCTCGTCGAGGCAGCCTGCGCGGCCGGCCAGCATCTCGATCACCTCACCCTGGACGAGCGTGGAGTCGACGTCCATCACGATGAGGCGGACGCCGTGGCGCAACAGCGAGGCGGGCTGCACGGCGATGTCGACGCCCTGGACCGCCGCCTCCTCGGCCAGCACGAGCCGCAGCCGGTGCGGGTCGCCTCCGGAGATCTGCATGTCGATGGCGGTGACGGGGTAGCGCGCCATCCGCTCGATCCGGTCGATGTTGGCACCCATGTCCGCGATCCGGCCGGCGACGGCGGCCACGGCGGCGGGCCGTAGCGGCATCCCGAGCATCGTGACATGGCTCCGACCGGTGCGCCGCGCGCGGTTGTCCCCGGTGCCACGCTCGACCTCCACCTGCATGGCGAGCTCCTCCGCGACCCGTTCCATCGCGGTGCGCAGCGCCTTTCAGTCACGAGGAACGGTGACCAGCACGCCGAGGAGGAGCCGACGGCGCAGGACGATCTGCTCGATGTCGAGGACCTCCACCCCGAACGCCGCGACCGTGGAGAAGACGACGGACGTGACACCGGGGCGGTCCCTACCCGTGAGGGTGATCAGGACGGTGGGAACCGGGTCGTCCGGGTGCACAGAACTCATGTCAGGACTCATCTCTGGGCGAGGCTATCCCTGCCACGGGTAGGCACAGGCGG
>JBPCND010000232.1:0-3738 GCA_051001655.1 Nocardioides sp.
GCTTCGGTGTCGAGGTCCACGGTCCAGCCCAGACCGATCTCGTAGGGGTTGAGGAACGCGTAGTCGCTGTAGGCATTGTTGTCCAAGGCGATGTCGGAGCCGTAGCTGAGGATGCCGGCCTCGACGCGGCGGATCTGGCAGGGGCCGATCACGGCGAGATCGTGAGGCTGACCCGCCTCGAGCAGGGTGTCCCAGAGCAACATACCGTCCCGGCTCGCGTTGCGTAGGTAGATCTCGTAGCCGATCTCCCCGATGTACCCGGTGCGTCCGACGACGACGTTCATGCCGTTGAGCTCGAACTCTGCACTCCAGTAATACTTGAGGTCGAGGACCTCGTCCCCGAAGAGGTCGCGCATCAGGGCCTGCGACTTCGGGCCCTGGATCTGGACGGGCGCCACGTCGGGTTCGGTGACTCGTACGTCGAGACCAGCCTGGCTGGCCACGCCCTTCGCCCACAGCAGCACGTCCCCGTCGGCGACGGAGAACCAGAAGCAGTCCTCCGCGAGGCGCAGCAGCACCGGGTTGTTGATCACTCCGCCGTCGACGTCGGTGTTGAGCAGGAACTTGTTCTGGCCGACCGCACACTTGGTGAGGTCGCGCGGCGTGAGCATGTTGGCCAGTGTCAACGCGTCGGGACCGGCGATCTCGACCTGCCGCTCCACGCCGACGTCCCACAGGGTCACGTCCCGGACGAGCTTCCAGTACTCCGCGATCATGTCGTCGTAGTGGCGCGGGTGGTACATGCGGTTGCACACGGTGTAGGACTGCACACCGTTCCGCTCCGAGGCGTCGAAGTATGGCGACTTCCGGATGCGCGAGTACATGTGGATCTTCGGGACGTCGTACGGGATACGCATGGGTCTCTCTTCTCGGTAGGTTCTGCTCTCGGGTTGGCTGGACGTCAGCTCCAGGGGAAGGGCGAGCTGCTGGTGGGGTGTAGCTCGCCGCGTTCGTAACGGTCGAAACGGAAAGGTGCGAGCAGTTGCTGCGGCTCGCCGAGGAGCTCGCGGGCCACCAGCTCGCCCACGCCGATCAGCTTGTAGCCGTGATTGGAGTCGGCGACGACGTGGACGTTCTGTCGGAAGGTGTCGATGACAGGGAAGCTGTCGGGGGTGAAACATCCCAGCCCACCGGAGTTCTCGTCCTTGTACAGGTGGCTCGTGCCCTCGAAGCGCTTCTGGCAGTGCGCCAGCGCGGAGGTCCACATCCGGGCGAAGCCAGGGTCTGGGCGGTGCTCCAGACTGGCCGGGCCGTAGGGGTCCACTGCGACGTCGGCGGCCGGCTTGTCCACGGCGACCGGCATCGCGCCGCCCTGCACCCCCCCGAAGTTGAAGTCCGGCTTGTAGTAGATGCCCCACATCTCCTCGGTGACGAGGTCGCCGCTGTCGTCGTGGAGAGGCGCGTCGGAGTCGACGTGGATGACCGGCGGCAGCTCTCCCCGGGTGTCGGTGAACAGGCCCGGGTCCACGCCCAGTGTCCCTTCCTGCAGGAACAGGTAGGTCCACATGTCGACGCCACTGTGCACCTCTCCGTCACGGTCGCGGATAGCGATCGTCGCCGGGAGGTCGAGCATGGCCCAGAGGTCCCGGACCCAGGGGCCGACCCCGACGACCACCTGGTCGCACCTGATCGTGCCCCGGTCGGTCTCGACGGAGCGGACCGCGCCGTCCGACAGGTTGAAACCGAGCACGCGGACCCCGGTGACGATCCGCACGCCCTCCGCCTCGGCCTTGGCGGCGAGACCCTGCATCGAGGCGCGGTTGTTGGCGTAGCCGCCGCGGCTCTCGTGCAGGACGTTGGTGATCCCCGGTGCCTGCCAGTCACCCAGCAGGTCGCGCAGGTAGGTCCGGCAACTGGCTTCTCCCTCCACCAGCGTGGAGGGGTAGCCAATCTCCTGCTGCTCGGAGTAGATCTGCGCGACACCTGAGCGCATCACCTCCGGAGCGGCCTGAAGGTAGCCGACCGGATGGTAGGAGAACGCCGACGGGTCCGACTCCCAGACAGACACCGAGTGAGCCATCAGTCGGCGCATTGCCGGCTGGAAGTAGTTGTTGCGGATCACGCCGCAGGCGATGCCCGAGGCGCCTGCGGCGACCGCTGACTTGTCGAGCACGACGATGTCGGCGCCTGTGCCGAGGCCACGCACCCGCAGCTCGCGCGCGAGGTGCCAGGCCGTGGAAAGCCCGTGCACCCCTGCCCCGACGACGACGAATCGGACCCCGTCCGGAATCACTCGACCCGAGCGGTCCTGCGCCATGGCCGCGGGCGTCGACGGCGACATCGGTGGCCTTTCGTGGGAACTGACAACCGAACGTTGCCATATCGGCAACTCTGTTGCATAATCGTCGACGCTAGCACGGGAAGGACAGCTATGACTACAGCAAAGTCCCGGATGACGGTCTCGAGCACGAGACTCTTGACGACCGAGAGTCGTCCGGTGGCGACGGTGGTGCGGGCCATCGCTGTGCTCCACGCGCTTGCAGACGCGTCTGGCGATCTGGGCACCAACGAGATCGCTCGCCGTACGAGCATCGGCCCGAGCACGGTGTCACGGCTGCTCGCCACCCTGGCGACCGACGAGCTGGTGACCCGCGTTGCCGACAGCGGGCGGTTTCGGCTCGGTCCCCGCCTTGTCGAGCTGGGCAACGCCGCACTCGCTCGCGTCGACATGCGCGAGCTCTGCCATCCCCATCTGGTCGCGCTGACCGAGGTGACCGGCGAGACCTCGACCCTGTCGCTTCCCTACGAGCAGGGGACCATCACGGTCGACTTCGTGCAGAGTCCCTCTTCGGTGCGGAGCGTCGCTCAGGTGGGCCGGCCGAGCATCGCCCATGCGACCGCCACGGGAAAGGTGTTTCTCGCGTATGCCGGCACGTTGCCGTCCGGACCGTTGCCGGCCTACACCAAGCGCACGATCACCGAGGCCGCGCTGCTGGCCGCAGAGGTGGAGACGATCCGACGGCGCGGATGGGCCCAGGTCGTGGGGGAACGCGAGGATGACCAGAACGCAGTCGCCGCACCGATTCTCAGAGCCGGTGCGGGGTTGACGGCGGTGCTCGGCCTCCAAGGCCCGGCCGGTCGGTTCGGACCGAAAGCGATGCGGGCGGCCGTGGACCAGCTCCTCGCTCATTGCGCAGAGCTGTCGAGGAGCTGACCGTGTTGTTGCGGTGCCGTTATGGCAACGGCCTTGTGCGTACCCATGACGCGGTGCCAGAGTCATTGGGAGGGTAACGGAGGTCTCTATGGGGGTAACCGGGCAACGACAGTGGCGACAGGTCAGTCATGCCTGACGAACCGAGCTGGTACTCGAGCTTCTGGACCTATCTCGAGTTCGCCCGCGACGACGTCATCGAGTTGACGATCGACCATGCACTCATCGTCATGATCGCTGTGGCTCTCGCTACCGTCATCGGGGTCGCCCTCGGCGTTCTGACCTACCGCACCGGCCGGCCGCGCGAGCTCGTTCTTGCTGTCACTGGCACCTTCCTGACCATTCCCTCGCTGGCGCTGTTCGGTCTCTTCATTGCGATCCCCATGCTCGGGCTGGGAGGTCGCTCCGTGGTCGTCGGGCTCGTCATGTACGGACTCCTGCCGATCGTGCGTAACACCATCGTCGGGCTGAGAGAGGTCGACCCCGCCATCGTCGAGTCCGCGCAGGGCATGGGGATGGCCCGCACTGAGCGACTGTGGCGCATCGAGCTGCCGCTGGCCTGGCCCGTCATCCTCACCGGGATGCGG
>JBPCND010000233.1:0-2727 GCA_051001655.1 Nocardioides sp.
GGCTCACGGTGTGCCCGAGGTTGCTGTCGTCGACGGCCATCCGGTCGGCGGTCAGTGAGATCTCCCCACCGAGGTCGGGAACCCGCTTGATGCAGACCAGGACGTTCGCCATGGCTACCCCCGGATCCTCGCGTTGTCGGGATCGAACAGCGGCGTGCTGTCCACCGAGCCGACCGACACGGGATACAGCTGCTCCATGTAGGACACCGTGAGCTCGTTGCCCAGGTGTGCCTCCGAAGGCGGAAGGTAGGCCAGAAGAACGTGCTTGCCCAACGAGGGTGCCGAACCGGCGCTCGTCACGTACGGGTGCCGGCCGTGGTCGTCGAGCAGCTCCCCGCCGGTCCGGCTGAGAATCGGCTCCCCGCCGAGCATGTAGCGTCGGCCACCCGACGCAGAGGTGTGGTCCTCCACCGTCAGGGTGCACAGGACCGCTCTCGGGTCCTCGACCCGCTGCTTGAGGTAGGTCTCCCGGCCGACGAAGTCGGACTCCTTCACCCGAGGTCTCTGCAGGCCGGCCTCCACGATCGTGCGTTCGGAGTCGAGCTCGGCACCGAAGGCGCGGTAGCCCTTCTCGATCCGGCCGGTGGTCCCGTAGACCCCGATCCCCACGGGTACGGCGCCGTGCGGCGCCCCCGCCTCGGCCACCATGCTCCACAACTTGGCGCCCTGCTCCAGCGGGACGTAGAGCTCCCAGCCGAGCTCGCCGACATAGGAGATCCGCGACGCCAGCACCGACAGCGAGCCGGCCTCGATCTCATGACACGTGCCGAACCTGAACCCGTCATGGGTGAGGTCGTCGCGGGTCAGCTCGCCGAGGATGTCGCGGGCGCGGGGTCCCCAGATCCCGATGGTGGTGAACGCCGAGGTCAGGTCGACCACTGTCGCCGTCCCGGCCGCAGGCATCCTGTCGGCGAACCACTTCCTGTCGACCATGCCGGGCGCACCGCCGGTGACCACCCGGAACCGGTCGTGCGCGAGCCGCATCACGGCCAGGTCGGACCGGAAGCCGCCGCTCTCGTCGAGCACCGGCGTGTAGACCACACGTCCGACCGCGACGTCGACCTGAGCGACCACGATGGCCTGGACGGCCTCGAGCGCCGCCGGTCCCACGACGTCGAAGATCACGAATGCCGAGAGGTCGATGATGCCGGCCCGGTCACGCATCGCGAGGTGCTCGGCGTTGATGATCGGGGACCACCAGCGAGCGTCCCACTCGTGCTCGCGCGCCATCACTCGGTCGCCGTACTCCTCGAGCAGGGATGCGTTCGACTCGTACCAGAACGGCCGCTCCCAGCCGGCCGCCTCGAAGAACACCGCACCGAGGTCCACCTGCCCGGCGTGCATGGGCGCGAGCCGCTGGCCACGGTCGGACTCGTACTGCTCACCGGGGTGGACGATGCCGTAGGTCTTGTTGAACGCCTCGCCCGTGCGCGCCTTGATGTGCGAGCGGGTCCGCTGGTGTGGGTAGAACCGGGCGATGTCGGAGTGCGACACGTCGATCTCAGGCAACCCGTCGGTCATCCACTCAGCGACCGCGCGGCCGACGCCGGGACCTTCCGTGATCCACACGGCAGCGGCCGACCAGAGGCCTTCGACCTCCGGGGTCTCTCCCAGGATCGGCGCACCGTCCGGGGTGAGGGAGAGCAGACCGTTGATGGCGTAGCGGATCTCGGCACCCTCGGCACCGAGCAGCTCCGGCATCAGCTCGTAGGCCTCCTCGAGCTGCTGGTCGAAGTCCTCAGCGGTGAAGGGCAGCTCGGTCGGCGACAGCTTCGCCTGCTCGAGGGAGGGGATCGACTCGGCGTCGTGCAGGATCGGCCGGTGCGCGTAGGAACCGACCTCCATGTCCGCGCCGTGCTGGCGCTCGTAGCAGAACGTGTCCATGTCCCGGACGATCGGGAAGGAGATCTCCCCCTCGGTCTCGGCGAGCACGGGGACGGGGCCGACGCTGATCATCTGGTGCACCGCGGGGGTCAGCGGGATGTGCGCGCCGGCCATCTCCGCCAGCCTGGGGCTCCACACACCAGCTGCGATGACGACAGTCTCGGCCTCGATGTCGCCGCCGGAGGTACGCACACGACGGATCCGGCCCTCCTCGACGTCGAGACCCACGACCTCGCCCGTGGGAACCACCGTCAGCGCGCCGAGCTCGAGGGCCCGCTCCCGCATGATGGTGCCGGCCCGGAGGGAGTCGACCACCCCCACCGACGCGGTCCAGAAGGCTCCGACGATCTGCGTGGGGTCGAGGAAGGGCACCTTCTCGACGACCTGCTCCGGCGTGACGAGCTCGGAGTCGATCCCCCAGGCCCGGGCCGACGACATCCGGCGACGCAGCTCCTCCATGCGTTCCTCGGTGCGCGCGACCTCGAAGCCGCCCGACTCGGTTAAGACACCCATCTCCTTGTACTGGCGGACGCTGTCGAGCGTCAGGTCCGTGATTTCGCGGGAGTGGTCGACCGGGAAGATGAAGTTCGACGCGTGACCGGTGGAGCCCCCGGGGTTCGGGAGCGGCCCCTTGTCGATCTGCACGATGTCGCGCCAGCCGAGGCGGGCGAGGTGATAGACGAGGCTGTTGCCGACGATGCCTGCGCCAATGACCACCACGCGGGCGGACGATGGGACCGAGGCCATGGACGGCCTCCTTCCGGGTGGTGGTGCGAGTTCTCCATTGTTTCACATGACGCAACTAAAAGCGCTATGTGAAACAGGTCAAGCATCACTCCTCCT
>JBPCND010000234.1:0-3911 GCA_051001655.1 Nocardioides sp.
CTTCTGCCCCACGAACTTGGTCTGCAGGAAGGTCTCGAACGCCTCGGCATGGTTGAGCTTGAGCAGGATCCGGAGCTGTTCCTCGCGAGGCGGCTTGATGTGCGGCTGCTCCACGCGCTGCTGGATCCAGCGACGCTGCTCCGGATCCTGGATGTGCATGTACTCGATGCCAACGGTGCGGCAGTAGGAGTCGCGCAGGATGCCCAGGATGTTGCGCAGCTTCATGAACCGGCGCCCCTCACCGCCGAACGATCCGGTCGCGAACTCGCGGTCGAGGTCCCACAGGGTCAAGCCATGCGTCTCCACCTCGAGGTCGGGGTGGCTGCGTTGCTGGTACTCCAGGGGGTCGGTGTCGGCCATGATGTGGCCGCGCACCCGGTAGGCATGGATCAG
The DNA here is from genome assembly GCA_051001655.1 of Nocardioides sp. Classification (GTDB taxonomy): domain Bacteria; phylum Actinomycetota; class Actinomycetes; order Propionibacteriales; family Nocardioidaceae; genus Nocardioides_B. The sequence continues at coordinate 394 of JBPCND010000234.1, forward strand.
CTCGAGGATCCGCGCCTGCTTGCTGATCTCGTCGTCGTGGTTGGCCGAGATGTCGCTGGCCCACCGGATCGGCTCGTAGGGGATCCGCAGGGACCGGAAGATCTCGTCGTAGAAGTCGTGGTCACCCAGCAACAGGTTGTGCAGACGGCGCAGGAACTCACCGGACTGGGCACCCTGGATGACCCGATGGTCGTAGGTCGAGGTCAGGGTCATCACCTTGCTGACCGCGTTGCGGGTCAAGGTTTCCTCGGAGGCACCCTGGAACTCGGGCGGAAAGTCCATCGACCCGACCCCGATGATCGCGCCCTGGCCCTTCATCAGACGCGGGACGGAGTGGTTCGTGCCGATAGTCCCCGGGTTGGTCAGCGTGATGGTCGTGTCCTGGAAGTCCGTCACCGCGAGCTTGTTGCTACGTGCCTTGCGGACGATCTCCTCGTAGGCGGTCCAGAAGCCCGCGAAGTTCATCGACTCCGTTGCCTTGATCGACGGAACCAGCAGCTGGCGGGTGCCGTCGGGCTTGGGAAGGTCGATCGCGAGGCCGAGGTTGATGTGCGCCGGCGTGATCAGCGTCGGCTTGCCGTCGACGACGTCGAAGCCGTTGTTCATCTCCGGCATCGTGTTCATCGCCCGCACCAGCGCGTAGCCGATGAGGTGGGTGAAGGACACCTTGCCGCCCCGGGCCCGGGCGAGGTGGTTGTTGATGACCGTGCGGTTGTCGATGAGGAGCTTGACCGGCACCGACCGCACGCTGGTGGCGGTGGGCACGGTCAGGCTGACGTCCATGTTCTGGACCGTGCGGGCCGAGGCGCCCCGTAGCGTGGTCAGCTCGGGCTCGTCCTTGGCCGCGGACTGCTCAGCGGGCTCCGGCTCCTTCGGCACGGGAGCGGCAGGCGCGGCCGGTCTGGCAGCGGACTGGGACTCGGCGGAGGCGGCGGGCTCGGCCCTTCGCTCCGGTTCATCCGGGCGCGGCTGCACGTCCGTGGCGGGGGAGGTCTTCTTCGGTATGACCGGCGACGAGGGCCGGACACCGTTCTCGTGGTGCTGTTCGGTCCGCTGCTCGGCCTTCCCTGGCGTCTTCCCCTGTGCCGTCTCTTCGGCCACGTCGGCAACAGGGTTGCGATGCTCGAAGTAGTCCCACCAGGCCTTGTCCACGCTGGCCGGGTCCTTCTGGTACTGCTCGAACATCTCCTCGACCAGCCACTCGTTGTCGCCGAACGCAGCAAGTGGGTTCTCGGCGGGGGTGGTCCCCGTGCTGGATGCGGCTGGTGAAGACTCGGCCACGGCCTGAATCGCCTCTTCCCATGAAACATGGCGTCGGAACTCTAGGGTTGGTGTGATCGCATCCCAGGCTAGACCTTCGGCGCAACGGTATCGAATGAAGGGACCTTCCTCCGTGACGGACCCGGGACGCCACCCGTCGGGAAGGCGGGTACGACGGCGCCTCGCGTCGCTCGCGTGCCTGTTGGTCCTCGGGCTGTTGACCGCCTGCACGGGCGAGTCCCACACCGACCCGACGACCCGCGAGACCACCGAGTCGGAGCCAGCTGGTCTGCCCGAGCGCACCGAGGAGTCCACTGCCACCCTCGAACCTCGTCCCACGCCCGCCAGGATCCGGGTGACCCGGGTCTCGGGAGAGCTGAAGGACGCGGACCGAGAGGTGTTGGCGGGCAGGGTCGGTGCGGTGGTGACCGGCTACTTCCAGGACGCCTTCCTCGGCGGCGACTATCCCCGATCGAACTTCGGCGACGCCTTCGCGACGTTCACCGGGGGTGCGCGGGCCCAGGCCCGTGGTGACAGGCAGCTGCTGACCAACATCAAGCTCGGTCCCACGACCGAGCAGGTGGTCGCGCGTCGGCAGACGGCGTACCTCTCCGTGCTGGCGCCGTACCGAGTGGCCGCGGGCGTGACGGCAAGGGTCGACCTGCGATATCTCGCCGTGCGCGCGGAAGACCGGGTTGCCCAGGTGAGGGTGCACGGGCGCTTGCTGCTCACCCGGGACCGGACGGGCGGCTGGGCGATCTTCGGCTACGACCTCAGCCGGTCCGCCCGACCGGCGAAGAACGGGTCCTGATGGCTTCGATGACGAGCCGGCTGGAGGAGTGGTTCGGGTCCCTGCGTCGTCACGCCGTGCTGGGTCTGGTTCTCGTGCTCACGGTCCTGACCGTGCCGCCGGCGACGGTGCGCGACGCCCCGATCTCACTGGTGAAGCTGGAGGCGGCTACGGATGTCGACCACCCGCGCCACATGGTCTGGATCCTGTTCCTGGGCTCGGACGCGCGGCCGGGGGAGGACCTCCTCCGAAGTCGGGCCGATGCCATTCAGCTGACCGGCATCAACCTCCGGACCGGCGCGGCGACCATGATCGGTCTGCCCCGCGACGCGTACGTCGACATTCCTGGCTACGGAAGCGACAGGATAAACACGGCCCTGATGCTGGGCGGACCCGAGCTGATAGGACGCGCCGTGGGCAACCTGGTCGGGCTCCAGCCGGACTACGTCTTCACCGCCGGGTTCGACGGCTTCCGGCAGATGGTGAACGCCGTGGGCGGGGTGACCGTGGACTCCGACTTCGCGTTCTCCGATCCCGTGCGTCCGCAGGGCTACGCAGTCGGGCCCAACAAGCTCAACGGTTTCCAGGCGATGATCTTCGCGCGGATCCGCAAGTCGTTCCCTCGAGGCGACTTCGACCGGTCCGCGAACCAGCAGGACGTGATGCGCGGGATCCTCCGCCAGGTGCGGGCCCACGTCGACGACCCAGGGTTCATGGAGCGTGGGGTGCTGAGCGTCGTCCGCCACATGAACACGAACCTGCCTCCGTCCGACCTCTACCGACTCGCTCAGGCGGGTGCTGCGGTCGATCCGCGGAGGCTGCGCGGCTGCGTCGTGCTGGGCGGCATCGGGTACGCCGGCGCGGCGAGCGTGGTCTTCCCCGACGTGGCCCAAGCCAGGCGGATCGTGGCCGACGCCAGAACCGACGGGACCATCGACGGGGGCTGTTGAGATCGGCCGAGCAGGTGCCCCGCGGGGTGCCCCCGGTAGGATTCGAACCTACGCCACCGCCTCCGGAGAGCCGTCGGACGACGATGTGTCGTAGTTGAAGACCGATGAAAGCCCAGTTCACAAGCGGATTTCGTGATTGGGCGCCGTTGGCCGGATCGGGCTGCTTTCGGTTCTGGTGTTGCCAATCTGTTGCCGCGGTCGGCGATCGTCGAGACCGGGACTGGAATGCTCGCTGACGAACCTGGCCAAAGCATTGAACGGCGCTGAACAGCTGTTCTTGGCCCGACTCGAACGCCTGTCAGATCGCCAGCCAGGACGGCCTGACCGAACCTGGTACAGGTTCCTGCAGCCCCGGATCGTCATCTTGCAGAAATGATCATGTCGCCGAAGTCGGGGACTCCCACACCAGCAGGTACTGGCCGGGCACGACGTACCAGGGGAAGTTTGCGCCGGCCGACGGCGAGCGTTGATGTTTGCCGGATATGGCGTGTGACCTGCGCATTTGCCGACTCTAGTCG
>JBPCND010000235.1:0-5724 GCA_051001655.1 Nocardioides sp.
GGTCACCACGACGCTGCCGACCTCGGCCGTGCTCAGCACGTGGGTGCCGCCGTCGGCCTGCTTGTCGAGGCCCACGATGTCGATCACCCGAAGCGGGTCGATCTCGCGAGGGATGAGGTGGGCCGCCGTTCGGATCAGCGCATGGTCCTCGTCGGCCACCTCCCGGCCGACGAACTCGACCAGGATCTCTCGGGCCGCGGCGATCTCCTCGTTGATCCGGGTCTCGACGTGTCGGCCGAACTCCGTCGACATCGACGGCAGCGGGAAGTCCAGCCGTCCTTTGCCCGGGTCCATGTTGCCGCCGGTGACCGCGACCCGGTGGTCGGCCCAGATCACCCCGCACAGGATGTGCAGCGCAGTGTGGGTCCGCATCGTGAGGTGCCGGCGATCCCAGTCCAGCACCCCCTCGACGGCAGCCTGCTCGTCGGGTAGCGCACCGGACCCCGACCCTGACCCTGGCCCCGATCCCGGCGACGGGGCGAGCCAGTGCCAGATGCGTCCGGCGTCCCGGGCCACGCGGGTCACGGCTGCCTCGCCGTCTGCCCAGCGGAGCACTCCGAGGTCATGCGGTTGGCCGCCTCCGCCGGGATAGAACGCGGTGCGGCGGAGGCTGACGCGACCGGCCTCCCGGTCGACCGCGGTGACCTCGGCGTCGAACTCACGGAGATAAGCGTCCACAGCGAACAGCTCGGTGGCGGCGAGGTCCGGTGGAGCCCCGTCCGGGTCGGCTCTGCCGGGCACTGCCATCGACGTACTCCTTCGTTCGGCTCTGCACATGCAATCCGAGGCTTCGATACCCATTCCGGCGCACGGGCATACGCTGGGACCCAGACGAAAGTGAAGGTGGCACCCGATGCGCATCACACCGCTCTGCTCGGCCGCGACCGCGTCGCTGCTCCTGGCCGGCCTGACCGCATGTGGAGGCGACAGCACCCCGGCCGCGGACGATCCGCCCCCTGCCGAGACGGGCTCCTCGTCGACCCCGGCCGAGTCCGAGGAACCCGAGGAGTCCGAGTCCGAGAGCGAAGAGTCCGAGGGTGAAGCGAGCGAGGCGCCTGAGGAGTCGGCGGAACCGGAGGGTGATCCGGAGGAGGAGTCGGGAGGGTACGACGCCCAGGAGCTGCTCGCGGCGATGAAGGCCGCCGTCGCCGAGAACGAGACGACCCACGTCACGATGGAGCTCGGTCAGGGCGGCCAGTCGATGACCGGTGAGGGCGACGTCAGCTATGCAGGTGACTCCACCGCCATGCAGATGATGATGACCGCACCGGGTCTGGGCGGGGGAACGATCGAGATGCGTCTGGTCGACGAGACCATGTACATGGCGATCCCGCCGACGACCCCGCCGGGAAAGTTCATCGAGTTCGACACCACCGACCCGAACAGTCCCTTGGGCGACCTCGGTGGGATCACCGGTGGCGACCCGCTGTCCACGTTCGACGCGTTCGAGGCCGGTCTCCAGAAGGTGAGGTACGTCGGCGAGGAGGACGTCGACGGAGAGGACATGGACCACTACGTGCTGAGCGTCGACGCGAAGAAGGCCGCCCGGGCCCAAGGCACCCCTCAGGCGTCGGGCACGCCCCGGACCATCACCTACGACCTCTGGCTCGACGACGAGGACCTGATGCGTCGCATGCAGTTCAGCCAGGCGGGGGTAGGCATGACCGTCTCGATGGACGACTGGGGACAGCCGGTATCGGTGGCAGCGCCGCCCCCTGCGGCCATCATGCAGATGCCTGGCCGCTGAGGCTTCAGCGGCCGCGCATGTTCTGCCGGGCACCCTTGAGGTTGGTCGGCATCGGTCCCTTGGGGATCGGGATGTTCGACCGGTTGGCGTCCAGTGCTTTGAGCCTGGCCAGCACGTCAGTCATCTCGGCCGGCCTCACCGTGCGGCCGAGCTTGGTGACGTGGCGCGTCAACTTGCTCACCGGGACGGCCTCGGGGTGCTGGTCGGGGTTGCCGCTGATCACCTCGTGGATCGGCGTCTCCGACGCGACCCGCTCGTGCTTGCGACGCTCGGTGGCCAGCAGGGACCTGAGGCGGTTCGGGTTCCCTTCTCCGATCAGCACGATTCCCGGTGGGCCGACCACCCGGTGGACGATGTCCTGGTTCTTGTTGAAGGCGATGGCAGGCTCGACCTTCCAGCCGCGCTTCAGCATGCCGAGGGCTGCGGCGGCTGCGCCGGGCTGGCCCTCGATCTGCGCATAGGCCGCCTTCTGGGCCCGACGCCCGAAGACGATGAGGACAACCAGCAGACCGACCATCACGCCGCTGATCACGTCGAAGACCCAGTGGCCGGGCAGCAGCAGGAACACCAGGAAACCCAGGGCGCCGGCGACCACGAAGGTTGCCAGCAGGACCAGCCCGATCCGAGGATCGGACTTCTTGGTCATCCGGTAGCTCGCGGCGATCTGCTTCAGACGCCCCTGCTTGTCCTTGACGGGCTTTCCGGACTTGACGGGCTTCCCGGACTTGACGGCCGGACGTGGTTTCGCAGCCTGACTGGGCTTCGCAGACTTCGGGCGACTGGCCATGCGTGGGTGCCTCTGCTCTTCTTCTCCTGGGACGGGGGCCGGGTCAGTCTCTCAGACCGCCGCGTCGACGCTCTCGGCCGCGGCGTGGGTGTCCCGGTGGTCGAGCGCCTGCTGGTAGAGACGGCCGGCGCGGTAGGACGACCGCACGAGCGGTCCCGACATGACGCCGGAGAATCCGATCTCGTCGGCCTCGTCCTTGAGCTCGACGAACTCCTCGGGCTTGACCCAGCGCTCGACCGGGTGGTGTCGAACCGAGGGGCGGAGGTACTGGGTGATCGTGATCAGCTCGCAACCGGCTTCATGCAGGTCACGCAGTGCCTGCGAGACCTCCTCACGGGTCTCGCCCATGCCGAGGATCAGGTTGGACTTGGTCACCAGACCGAAGTCGCGGGCCGCGGTGATCACGTCGAGGGAGCGGTCGTAGCGGAACGCCGGGCGGATTCGCTTGAAGATCCGGGGCACCGTCTCTACGTTGTGCGCAAGCACCTCGGGTCGCGACTCGAAGACCTCGGCGAGCAGGTCCGGTTTGCCGTTGAAGTCGGGGATCAGGTTCTCCACCCCGGTGTCGGGGTTGAGCTCGTGGATCGCACGGACGGTCTCGGCGTACAACCAGGCACCGCCGTCGGGGAGGTCGTCGCGGGCGACCCCGGTGATCGTGGCGTGGCGCAGACCCATCGTCCGCACGCTCTCGGCGACACGTCGCGGCTCGTCCCGGTCGAGCGGCTCGGGTCTGCCGGTGTCGATCTGGCAGAAGTCACAGCGCCGGGTGCACTGGTCGCCTCCGATGAGGAAGGTCGCCTCGCGGTCCTCCCAGCACTCGAAGATGTTGGGGCAGGCGGCTTCCTGACAGACCGTGTGCAGACCCTCGGACTTCACCAGCTTCTGCAGCTGGGTGTACTGCGGACCCATCACTGCCCGGGTCTTGATCCACGCCGGCTTGCGCTCGATGGGGGTCTGCGCATTGCGGACCTCGAGTCGCAGCATCCGACGGCCCTCCGGCTCCACGTTGCCAATTCCCGAAGACGGTCGAGTGGGTGCTTGGGTCACTGAGTCACCCTACGCCGGAGGCATGGTGCACCCCAATCCGGCGGAGAGTACGACGGGCGCAGGCCATCGTCGAAGGGCAGGGCCTTCGGGGAGGATCGCCCGCACCTGATGAGGGAGATCCTCCCCAGACCATGCAACCCCGCCACACTTGCCCGGCGTCAGGGGATGTCGCGGCGCTGGAAGGAGAACACCGAGGCGATCACCACGAGCACCACCAGGACGCCGAGATAGGTGGCACCCTCGGCCAGGGTCAGCAGCACCGACTGGTCACATCCGTTCCGACCCGGGCCGCAGGGCAGGCTGTAGTCGTAGTAGCGGTGACCGTCCTGCACGAACGCGAAGACGTTGTTCGACAGGCTCCACCGACCGGCGCCCTGGATCGGCAGCGCGGCGGTGAGCGCCTCACCCCCGACTGCGTAGGCGAACATCACCGCCAGGGTGCCAACGGTGTGCCGGACGAGCATGGTCAGCGCGTAGCCGCCCATCGCGCCGACGCCGGTGAGCAGAGCGCCCCGGGCGATGGTCCAGCGGATGTCGGTCTGGACGACGGCACCGGTGTCGATGCCGCGCGTCTGGGCCACGACGTACAACGCCAGCCAGAAGGCCGCCAGGATGACCGCCGAGGCGACCAGGGTCGTGCCGAACACGACAGTCGCCTTGGCCACCCAGACCTTCATGCGCCGGGGTTCGAACAGGAGCTGGTTGCTCATCGATCCCGAGGCCCAGTCGGCGCCGGCGAATGTGGTGCCGACGATGATCATCAAGGCCGCCACGATGAAGAGCGAACCCAGGCCGGAGTCGCCACGCTCATCGGCGAGGGAGAGCGTCTGCCGGTAGAGGAACCACTCGGCCTTCGGCAAGATCTCCTCGGCGCAGCGGGAGGGGTCGGCGCCCCGTCCGAGGAACCGGTCAGGGTTCGCCTCGCACCGATCCAGCTGTCGTTGGGTGCGGGGACGCTCCGCCTCCCGGTCGGCCTGTGCCTGCGCGACGGCCTGGTCCTCGGCGCTGAACGGACGGGTCTCATAGACCGTGGCGGCCGCCAGTGCCGCGGTGAGGAGAGCGGCGGCCAGGAGCATCAAGACGATCGCACGCCGGGAGCGGAACCGGGTGAGCTCGACGAGGAGGAGTCTCATGCGGTGCCGCCCGACGCGTCGAGGGTGTCGTCCTTGGTCAGCTGGAGAAACACCGACTCCAGGTCACGGCGGACCGGTGCGAGCTCACGGACGTAGAGGCCCTGCTCGGCGAGCACGCGGGTGATGTCATCGGGGGCCGTTGCGCCGTCGACGAGCAAGGCTCCTTCCGTTCCGGCGGTGACGATGTAGCCGGCCTGGCGCAGGTGGCCGGCAGCCGTGCCCGGGTCGGCGACCACCACGCGCGTCGTGCTCCCGGCGCCGTCACCGACCAGGGCGGCCACGTCGCCGGAGGCCAGCAGCCGTCCGTTGCCGATGATCGAGACCGAGTGGCAGACCTGTTGCACCTCGGCGAGGATGTGGGAGCTGAGCAGCACCGTGACACCGCTCTCGCCGAGCTCGCGGATCATGTCGCGGATGTCGCGGATGCCTGCCGGGTCCAGCCCGTTGGTCGGCTCGTCGAGGATCAGCAGGTCCGGTCCCTTCAGGAGCGTCGCCGCGATCGCGAGCCGTTGCTTCATGCCGAGCGAGTAGCCGTTGAAGCGCTCGTGCTCACGCCCGGCGAGGCCGACCTGGGCGATGGCTGCGTCCACGCTGATGCTCGGCGCCCCGATGGAGCGGGCCAACAACGTGAGGTTGGTCCGTCCGCTGAAGGTGGGCACGAACTTCGGCTGCTCGACGACTGCCCCGACGCGGTCCATCACCCGGGGGAGCCGCTGCGGGACCGGCTCGCCGAACAGTCGCATCTCGCCCTTGCTGGCGCGGGCCAGCCCCAGCAGCATCCGGATCGTCGTGGTCTTGCCGGACCCGTTCGGCCCCAGGAAGCCATGGACCCCGCCGGGTGGGACGGCGAGGTCGAGGTCGTGCACGGCGACGATGTGACGGCCCTTGCGCGTGCGGAACTCCTTGCGCAGGCCGACGGTCTCGATGACCGGTGCGCTCATGTTCACCCCCCGGGGTCTGGTCGGGGTCCACCATGGCGCAGGTGCGGCTCAGCCGTACGGATTGAGCAC
>JBPCND010000236.1:0-7092 GCA_051001655.1 Nocardioides sp.
TGCTCGCGCTGCCACTCGAGCGGATGCTCGGCGAGGTCTGGTCCGGCCGGGTCCAGCGAGGTGCCCCGGTGTCCTGGCCGGCCTTCGTCGAGCGGTGGTCCCGCCGGGACGCCCTGCCGCCCTCCGCGGATCTGCCCGCACTGGCGAGGTCCTGGGCAGAGCGGGTCGGAGCGGGCCGCGTGCACGTGGTGGCCGACCAGGAACCGTTGCACGCGACGGCCCAGCTGCTGGGCATCCGCCTTCGGCCGACCAGCCGACCCGCCCTACCCGAGCTGCTCCCGATGCCGTCCTCCGTAGTGGATCTTCTGCGCCGGGTCAACCAGGTGCTCGGTGTGCGGGTGCCCGAGGCCCGACAGCCCGTCTTACGGCGCGTCGTGGCGGCGAGCTCGTCCTCGCGCAGCCGGATGTCGCCCGATGTGGACGAGCCGCGCCTCGTCGTACCCGAGTTGCACCGGTCCTGGGCCGAGGCACATTCCGCGAGGGTCGTCGAGGAGCTGCGGCGGGGCGGCTACCCTGTGCACGGCGACCTCGACCTGATCGCCGTACGACCGGGCGGGCCGCAGCGACCGCGGCGCAGCGAGGTCCTCGACCTCGTGCTCGACACCGTCCTTCGGGTCGTGGAGCGACAGGGATGACGGGGCAGTTGACGGGGCAGGTGACTGGGGAGGGCAGCCGCCGGTGAACGGGCCGCGTACGGTCCTCGTCCACGTGGGTGCCCCGAAGACGGGCACCTCCTACGTCCAGGACGTGCTGTTCACCCACCGGCACGCGCTGGCGGCGCAGGGGACCCTCTACCCCGGCGACCGGTTCGACGCGCACTTCCTCGCGGCCCTCGACCTGATGGAGCTGACCTGGGGCGGCTTGGAGAAGCAGGCCGTCGGTGCCTGGGACCGGCTCGCCGAGGAGGTCCGCTCCTGGTCCGGCACGGTGATCATCTCCCACGAGATCCTGGCCACGGCATCGCGGTCCCAGGTCCGTCGGGCTCTCGAGTCCTTCGGGTCCGGGGTCGAGGTGCACATCGTGCTTTCGGCCCGCGACCTGGTCCGCCAGATTCCCGCGGAATGGCAGGAGAACGTCAAGCACCGCAGGGTTCTGGGCTACCGCGACTTCCTCGACAAGGTGACCGACCCGCGGCGGAAGGGCCAGCTCGCCTCGTGGTTCTGGGGGGTGCAATCAGTCCCTGAGGTCCTGGATCGCTGGGGTGCGACGCTGCCGCCCCGTCAGGTGCACCTGGTCACGGTCCCGCGGCCCGGCGCCCCACGTGACCTGCTCTGGCAGCGGTTCGCCTCGGTGCTCGGACTGGACCCGACGGCCTACGCCGCCCCCGAGGTCGAGAGGGCAAACCCGTCGTTGGGCGTCCCGGAGACCGCGCTGATCCGGCGCCTCAACGAGCGCGTCAACCACGGTGTTCTCGCCAACGAGGACTACCGCAGGTTCGTCCGCGAGCTGCTCGCGCACCGTACGCTGTCGGCGCGCACCGGCTCACCGAGGCTGGCGCTCCCACCGGACGTGCACGCGTGGGCGGTCGAGGTGTCCGAGACTTGGGTCGAGGTGCTCCGGACGCGAGGGTACGACGTCGTGGGCGACCTGGCCGAGCTCCGGCCGGAGCCGCTCGGTCACGCGGCGGATGCAGCCGCCCCCGCCGACATGGCCGCGTTCGCCGACCCGGACGTCCCCGACGCGTCCCAGCTCGCCGACGCCGCGATGGAGACCATCGTGACCCTGCTCGAGGAGTCCGCTCGCCTCGCGGCATCCGAGTGGCAGCTGCGCGAGGACCTGCACGCCGCCCGGCGGGCGCTCGAGGAGACCCACACCCCGTGGTTCCGGGCGAAGCGGAAGCTCGTGCGAGCAGCCGACCACAACCCCGCGGCCGCAGCCGGACTCGCGGTCTACCGTCGGCTGCGGGGCAGCAGCTCCCGGTCGGCGTAGCGGCCGATCTGCCAGGTGGCGTAGCCGTCCGCCCCGGCGCCGACCAGCCCGCCGACCACCGGCACCCGTCGACCGATCGCCGTGGCCATACGCTTGCCGGCGACCTTCGTGATCAGCTCGGAGGCGACCTCGGCAGCCACCACCTTGTCCAGGTCGGGGTCGTGGGCCGGAGCGGTCGCCAGCGCCATCGGGGGAGCCGGCAGCTTCTTGCGCTTCACCAGGGACTTGACGGTGTCCTCGCCGAGGATGCAGGCCAGGATCGCGTTGCGCACGCGCGGGTCCTCGAGGTCGTAGCCGCGCAGGTGCGCGATGCCGGCCACCATCCGGCACTGGATCAGAGCCATGCCCGTGACGTTGGCCGGGATCATCAGGGCAGCGGTGACGAGACCGCCGATGTTGGTGACGAAGCCCTGACCACCGGCGTAGCGGACGTGGTTCTCAATGACCTCGTGGACCGCACGCTCGACGTCGCCGTCCTGCTCCTTGAGCTGCACATCGGCCGCCGCGGCAGCCGGGGGGAGTGGTCCGACTCCCCGGATGGCACGACGGAGAGCCTCGTGCACGAAGTTGGTGGTGAGCTCGGGCGCCATCTGCTGCATCCGCGGCGCCATGGACTTGCCGATCATGTTGCCGATTCCCATCAGGTGTCCTCCTCGAACGGCTCGCTGCCCCGACCTTAGCGAGGAGTACCCCAACACCGCCCGTGCCCCACACGCCGCGACGTGCGCCACACGCCGCGACGGTCACACCGCCGCGACGGGCCCCACACGCCGCGACGGTCACACCGCACCGGCACAATGCGCAACGTGCCCATCGAACCGCCGCCGACACCGTGGTTGTTCCCCGCTGTCGAGTCGGCCGAGACCGATGACGTGGTGGCCATGGGAGCGGACCTGTCGCCGGGCACCCTGCTCGCCGCCTACCGCAGCGGGCTCTTCCCGATGCGTGGGGAAGGGTTCGACCCGATGCTGTGGTGGTCGCCGGTCGACCGTGGCGTGCTGCCGCTCGAGGGATTTCGCGTCTCCCGGTCTCTGCGGCAGGCGTGCCGACGCATGCAGATCCGGGTGGACACGGCCTTCGCGGAGGTGATCGCCGGGTGTGCCGATCCCGGGCGCGACGGCAGCTGGATCGACGGCGACATGCTGGCGGCGTACTCCCGGCTCCACGAGCTCGGCTGGGCGCACTCGGTGGAGGCCTGGCAGGGCGGAAAGCTCGTCGGTGGCTTGTACGGCGTCGCGGTCGGTGGGCTCTTCGCCGGGGAGTCGATGTTCCACCGGGTCCGCGACGCCTCAAAGGTGGCTCTGGTCGGGCTCGTCGACGTGCTCTCCGACCGGCACGCCGACCTGCGGCTGCTTGACGTGCAGTGGCAGACGCCGCATCTGGAGTCGCTCGGGGCCGTCACGATGTCGCGGTCGAGCTACCTGCGCAGGCTTGCTCGCACCCTGGAGCTGCCGCTGCCGGAGGCGTTCACATGATGCTGGACGGCCCCTCGAGGTCGTTGACCATGGGCCTGCGGGCGTCAGCCCAGTCGAGCATCCCCCCGTCGAGGTTCACGGCGTCGTGGCCTGCGGCCTGGAGATACTGCACGGCTCGGGCGGACCGGGCGCCCACCTTGCACACGACCAGCACCCGACCGGCCGGGACGTCAGCGATGCGGCCCGGGAGATCCCTGAGCGGGATGTGAGTGGCTCCGTCAATGTGGCCGTGTCGCCACTCGAGCTCCTCCCGGACGTCGAGGACGGACAGGTCCGGCGGCAGCGGGTCCGGGATGTCGGTGACGCCGACGGAGGGAATGGTGCCGTAGCTCATGGCAGCCATGAGTCGCGTCCGTCGTTCCGGCGACCGATGCTGAGCACCCGCGTCGTCGACGTGCTCGGGCTGGTGCAGCAGCCGTCGATGCAGTCAGCTGGGTCATCGGTGCATCTGCAGCCGGTCTGGCCGTCGGTGCCTGCGTGGGTGTGGCCGTGGCTGTTCACGGGTCCACAGCATCCTTCACCGCGCCATGCCTCGAGGCCTTCCTTGATGGCGACGGCGGCGATGACGAGCCCGGCGATGGGGTCTGCCCAGGACCAGCCGAGCGCGGCATTGAGGACCAGTCCGACGAGCAGGACAGCGGACAGGTAGGTGCAGAGCAGGGTTTGTGGGGAGTCGGCGACCACAGCGTTCGAGCCGAGGGAGCGTCCGCGGCGTTGTGCCCATGACAGGAGCGGCATGACGACCAATGAGGTGGCGGCAAGCACGATGCCGACAATTGAGGAGTCCGGCTCGTGGCCCGTCATAAGTGACCGGACAGACTCCACGGTGACGTAGGCAGCGAGGCAGAAGAACGAGAACGCCATCAACCGCAGTGCGGTCTGCTCGCGTGACTCCGGGAGCGGATGGCGGAACTGCCACAAAATGACGAGCCCGGATGAGACCTCGACGATGGAGTCGAGACCGAACCCAACGAGGGCAACCGACCCGGCGACGAGCCCGGCGGTGATGGCAATGACGGCCTCGACGCCGTTGTAGGCCACCGACGCTCCGGCGAGGAGTTGTGCCCGGCGTCCGTACCGGCGACGGTCCTCCTCGGACGCGACCGTGTGGTGGCTGTGGGTGCCTGTCGTGGCGGTCACTGGTCGTCCTTGGGGAGGGTGTTGGTGCCGTAGTGGGCGCACAGGGCCACGGCGTCTCCGGTCAGAGCGAGGAGGCGTTCGGCTGCGGCCCACAGATCCATCAGGGCCTCGGCGTGGTTGACGGAGTAGACGGTGGCGCGTCCCTCCGGGCGGGCCGTGACCAGTCCGCAGCCACGCAGGCAGGCCAGGTGCTTGGACACGGTGGACTGGGCGAGCCCGATGTGAGCGGTCAGGTCGACGACCCGGTGCTCACCAAGAGCGAGGTGTTGCAGGATCGCGATGCGGGACGGGTCACTGAATCCGTGGAAGAGGCACGCGGCGGCAGCGAGCCCGTCAACCTCGACCGCTGCATGGGAGTCCGATGGAGCGCCGTCCGTCTCTATCATCGCCATCTGGCGATGATAGGCAAGGGTGACAGTCCTCTGTCAACGCCGTGCGCGGCAATGGCACGTGTCCCGCCCGGTCATTGACTGCGGGCTAGATGTGGTCGCGAGCGGGCCTCATGGGAGCAGTGGCCCCTACTTGAGCAGCCGGGACATCCGTCGGTCCGCGAGCGTCCTGCCACCGGTCTGACAAGTGGCGCAGTACTGAAGCGAGGAGTCGGCGAAGGACACCTCTCGGACCACGTCGCCGCACACCGGACAGTCCTGGCCGGTGCGGCCATGCACTGCGAGGTTGCCCTTCTTCTCACCCTTGAGGTCGGACGCGGCAAGCCCGCGGGAACGGCGGACCGCCTCGCCCAGGACGTTTCGGAGGGCGTCGTACAACGTCTGAAGGTCGTCCCCGACGATCGTGTTGGCCGGCTTGAACGGCGACATCCGCGCGGCGTGCAGGAGCTCGTCGGAGTAGGCGTTGCCGATCCCGGCGATGGTGCCCTGGTGCCGCAGCACGCCCTTGACCTGGGCCCGGCCGGCCTCGTGCAGGATGCCGCCGAGCACATCGATCGTGAAGGACTCGTCGAGCGGGTCCGGGCCGAGGCTGGCCACACCGGGCACGTCAAGCGGGTCCCGGACGACGTAGATGGCCAGCCGCTTGCGGGTGCCGGCCTCGGTGATGTCGAGCCCGGAGCCGTCGTCGAGGCAGACCCGGGCCGCCAGCGGGGACTTGTTGCTCGCCTTCGGCGGCGTGGTGGGGACCTCGTCGCGCCAGCGCACCCAGCCGGCCCGGGACAGGTGCACCACCAAGTGCAGCCCGGACGCGTCGATGTCGAGGAACTTGCCGTGCCGGGTGACCGAGTCGACGAGGGTCCCGTGCAACGCGGAGAGCGGTGGGTCGAACGTCTTGAGGGCGCTGAAGGCGGCGATGTCGACCCTGACGATGGCGCGGTCGCTCAGCCGGCTCGCGAGGTCCAGCGCGAGCCCCTCCACCTCGGGCAGCTCGGGCACGCACCCAGTCTAGGAGCCCCCTGCGTCCGGAACCGCCTCCCGGGCCGGATCCCCCAGCCGGGGTCACCACGTCGGGCGGGCGGCGTGTCGAAGGTCCGTGGCCCCTCGCCCACGCAACCGGGGCTGACATCAGCTGCGCGGCGGGGCAGGATGGGCCCTATGACGCCGCTCACCCCGTTGCCGAGCTCCGGCGAGGTCTTCCTCGACCAGCGTGATGGCGAGCGGGCGCTGCGGGTGAGCTGGCACCCGGAGGCGGACCTGGTGGTGCTGTCGCTCTGGCTCGGCGGCACCTGTAGCGGCACCTTCCGGCTTCCGGTCGAGCACGTCCCGGACCTGATCAAGACCCTGCGCGACATGCTGGTGACGTCGTACGACGTCCACCGGCTGCGACTCGAGCGGGCCGACGGCATCTCCGCAGCCGGCTGAGGCGCCCCCCGCGCCACTTCCGAGCACAGCCGTCGAAGTGGCGTCTGCATCGAGATCTCTCCCGCCCCTTTCGAGCACAGCCTCGATCCCAGCGGCAGGACACCAGGGCGCAACTTGCTACGACGCGCTAGCGATATCTAGGAGAAAGGCTAGAAGCGTCGATACAGTCCGATCGTGGATCCGGTACGCAACCCCTACGCACCCGGCGCCGGCCAGCGACCGCCGGAGCTCGCCGGCCGCGACCGCGAGCTGAGCCAGTTCGAGGTCACGCTCGAGCGGATCGCCAGCGGCCGCCCGGAGCGGTCGATGGTGCTTTCCGGCCTTCTTGGGGTCGGCAAGACCGGGCGGCTCAACGCCCTGCGCAGCCAGGCGGTCAAGCGTGCCTGGGGAACCGGCAGGCTCGAGGCGCGTCCCGACCAGTCGCTCCGGCTCCCCCTTGCGCAGGCGGTCAACGCCGCCGTACGCGAGGTCGCCCACCGGCACCGCGACCCCGACCGGGTCGACGCCGTCGCGGGGGTGCTCAAGTCCTTCGCGCTGCGTGCCCGTGTCGAGGATCGCAGGGGGATCCGGTGGCAGCCCGCTGTCTCGATCGGGGCGGACGTCGCTGCGACCAAGTGCCGCGCAGACTCAGGCGACCTCGAGCTGGACCTGGTCGAGTTGTTCACCGACGTCGCCGACCTGGCCCGCGACCTCGGTGTAGGTGTCGCTGTCTTCCTCGACGAGATGCAGGACGTCTC
>JBPCND010000237.1:0-3562 GCA_051001655.1 Nocardioides sp.
GGCGGGCAGCCGACGCCGAGGCGCGACCTCTGAGATCATGCCCGGCAGTCCCTCCATCACATTGAGTACGGACCTGTGACGGAAAGTGGCCAGCGAACGCCAGCGGAATGGGCCGCACGGACAAGGGCGGCTCACCAACCTCGCTGGCGCCACTCGGGAAGGTGGGGTCGTTCGGCCGCCAGCGTGGTGTCATGCCCATGCCCGGGATACACCCAGGTTTCGTCGGGCAGCCGGTCGAAGACCTTTGTCTCGACGTCATCGACCAGTCGGCTGAAGTCGTCGGTGGACGGGGTCTTACCCACACCGCCCGGGAACAGGCTGTCTCCGCTGAACAGGTGCGGTGAGCCCTCCGGGTCGTCGTACAGGAGCGCGATGGACCCGGGCGTGTGCCCGACGAGATGGATGACCTCGAGGACGCACCGGCCGACAGCTACCTGGTCGCCGTCGGACACGCGCTCCGCCACGGCTACCGGCAGCCCGTCGGCGTCGAGGGCGCCGGCGACCGTCGCGGCGCGGGTCTGGTCGATGACGGCGGGCAGTGCCTGCCAGTGGTCACCGTGCCGGTGGGTGGTCACCACGCGGCGCAGGCCGTCACGGCCGACCATCGCCAGCAGCGTGTCGGGCTCGTCGGCGGCGTCGATGAGCACCTGCTCATCGGTGAACCGGCAGCGCAGCAGGTAGGCGTTGTTGTCCATCGGTCCGACCGCGACCTTGGTGACGATCAGATCGGTCAGCTCCCGCACGTCGGGTGCGCCCCCGACGCTGACCTTGCCGGTGTACGCCATCGCTCCGCCTCCCACCAGTTGTGACTCCCTCACGACCCTATGACGTCGTGGTGGAGCCACAGCAACTGCGTCGGTGGTTGTCGGCGGCGGTCGTTAGCATGACAACAGCTGTTTCTCCGCCCTCCGACCGACCGGGAGACCCGCCTCGTGGCCGACCGACTCATCGTCCGTGGCGCCCGTGAGCACAACCTCAAGGACATCTCGCTGGACCTGCCACGGGACTCCTTGATCGTGTTCACGGGGCTGTCCGGCTCGGGCAAGTCGAGCCTGGCGTTCGACACGATCTTCGCCGAGGGGCAGCGCCGGTACGTCGAGTCGCTGTCGGCCTACGCGCGCCAGTTCCTCGGTCAGATGGACAAGCCGGACGTCGACTTCATCGAAGGTCTGTCACCCGCGGTCTCGATCGACCAGAAGTCGACATCGCGCAACCCTCGATCCACGGTCGGCACGATCACCGAGGTCTACGACTACCTGCGGCTGCTCTACTCTCGCGCCGGGCGACCCCACTGCCCGGTGTGCGGCGAACGGATCGCACGGCAGACGCCGCAACAGATCGTGGACCGGGTGCTCGAGCTCGACCAAGGCACCCGGTTCCAGCTCCTGGCCCCGATCGTCCGGGGCCGCAAAGGGGAGTACTCCGACCTCTTCCGGCAGCTGCAGGCGCAGGGCTACAGCCGGGTCCGCGTCGATGGTGAGACCTACCCGCTCACCGAACCGCCGGTGCTCGACAAGCAGCGCAAACACACGATCGAGGTCGTCGTGGACCGGCTGGCGGTCAAGGCCTCGGCGCAGCGACGGTTGACCGACTCGGTCGAGACGGCCCTCGGGCTCGCCGGTGGCATCGTGATCCTCGATCTGGTCGACCATGCCGCGGACGACCCCCACCGCGAGCTGCGGTTCTCCGAGCACCTGGCCTGCCCCAACGACCACGAGCTCGAATCCGACGAGCTCGAGCCGCGGTCGTTCTCGTTCAACTCCCCGTACGGTGCCTGCTCGATCTGTCACGGTCTCGGCACCCGGATGGAGGTGGACCCCGAGCTCGTGGTGCCCGACCCGGACCTCAGCCTCGACGAAGGCGCCATCGCACCCTGGGCCTCGGCCCACGTCGCGGACTACTTCGCCCGGCTGCTCGGTGCCCTCGGTGACGAGCTCGGGTTCTCGGTCCGGAAGCCGTTCGAGAAGCTGCCCGGTCACATCCGGACGGCCCTGCTGCATGGCCACGAGCAGCAGGTCCATGTGCGCTACCGCAACCGGTACGGGCGCGAACGTTCCTACTACACGACGTTCGAGGGGGTGATCCCGTACATCACCCGGCGGCACCGCGAGGCGGAGAGCGACACCAGCCGGGAGCGTTTCGAGGGCTTCATGCGCGAGGTGCCGTGCCCCGCCTGTGGTGGCGCCCGGCTCAAGCCGATCTCGATCGCGGTCACGCTGCCGTCGACCGAGGGCGTCTCGAAGAACATCGCCGAGGTCTGCGCCCTGCCGGTGGGGGACGCGGCGCTGTTCCTCTCCGACCTCGACCTGACACCTCGCGAGCGCCAGATCGGGGAGCGTGTTCTCAAGGAGATCCACGAGCGGCTGCGCTTCCTGCTCGACGTCGGCCTCGACTACCTGACACTGGACCGGCCGTCCGGCTCGCTGTCGGGGGGTGAGGCGCAACGCATCCGGCTCGCGACCCAGATCGGCGCCGGGCTGGTCGGTGTGCTGTACGTACTCGACGAGCCCTCGATAGGTCTGCACCAACGCGACAACCGTCGGCTCATCGAGACGCTGCTCCGGCTCCGCGACCTCGGCAACACACTCATCGTCGTCGAGCACGACGAGGAGACGATCCGAACCGCCGACTGGATCGTCGACATCGGACCAGGGGCGGGTGAGCACGGCGGCCAAGTGGTGCACTCGGGCACGGTCGACGACCTGTACTCCCACCGCGACTCGTTGACCGGCGCCTACCTGTCCGGCCGCAAGGAGATTCCGCTGCCGCCCGTCCGCCGCCCTCGTACGCCGGGGCGCGAGGTCGTGGTGCGCGGGGCCCGGGAGCACAACCTGCGCGAGCTCGACGTCGCCTTCCCGCTCGGCCTGTTCATCGCCGTGACCGGGGTGTCGGGGTCGGGCAAGTCGACACTGGTGAACGACATCCTCTATACGGCGCTGGCCAAGCGGATCTACTCCTCGCGAGAGATCCCCGGTCGCCACCGCACGATCAGCGGCGCCGCCGAGGTCGACAAGGTCATCCATGTCGACCAGTCGCCCATCGGGCGTACGCCGCGGTCCAACCCCGCGACGTACACCGGTGTCTTCGACCACGTCCGACGGCTGTTCGCGCAGACCCCGGAGGCCAAGGTCCGCGGCTACCTGCCGGGGCGGTTCTCGTTCAACGTCAAGGGCGGCCGCTGCGAGGCGTGCTCCGGTGACGGCACGATCAAGATCGAGATGAACTTTCTCCCGGACGTCTACGTCCCGTGCGAGGTGTGCCACGGCGCTCGTTACAACCGGGAGACGCTCGAGGTGCACTTCAAGGGCAAGACGGTCGCCGAGGTGCTCGACATGCCGATCGAGGAGGCGGTCGACTTCTTCGAGGCGATCCCTGCGACTGCCCGGCATCTGCGGACGCTGGTCGACGTGGGGCTGGGCTACGTACGCCTCGGGCAGCCGGCACCGACGCTGTCCGGTGGCGAGGCGCAGCGGGTCAAGCTGTCCGCCGAGCTGCAGAAACGCTCGACCGGCCGGACGCTGTACGTCCTCGACGAGCCGACCACCGGGCTGCACTTCGAGGA
>JBPCND010000238.1:0-8980 GCA_051001655.1 Nocardioides sp.
TCCATAGCGTCCGCCATGGCGGACGCGTTGTCAGAGTGGGTGCACCAGATCGTGGGCGAGCACTCAATGGTCGAGGTTTCGCCTCAGACCGTTCACAAGGCGGCGTCCTCGCAGCGTGTGGTCGAGATCCTGGGCTCTACCGGGAGCCGGTGGTTCGCCAAGCAGGTAGCCGACGCGAAATCCTGGCGGGCCGAGGTCCACGCGTACCGGAACTGGGTGCCCGCGCTCTCAGGGCACGCCCCGAGCCTGCGAGCGGCCGATGCGGACCTCTCGACGATTCTGGTGACCGCGCTCCCCGGCGGACCGGTGGACACAGGTGACGCCGAGGTCCATCACCGAGCCGGGGAGCTCCTCAGACGATTGCATCACTCGCGCCCCGCTCGACCACGCCGTTCGCCGGTGACCGGTGGGGCGACGAAGCTGGCGGGCGTCCTGCAGAGGCACTCGACACTGTTCTCGCCATGGGAGATCGCATTCGTACGGGGATGTGCCGAAGGGATGTCCAGGCTGCCGATCACAGACAACGTTGCGTGCCACGGCGACTACCGGCCGCACAACTGGCTGGTCGACGATGCGGGCGTGGTGCGGGTGGTGGACTTCGGGGATGCGAAGTGGGCGGTGGCGGCGTCCGAGTTCGCGGGCCTCTTCTACGGTCCGTGGTGGGAGGACCGCGCGCTCGCCGCCGTGTTCTTCGACGGATACGGACGTTCCCTCGACGAGAACGAGTGGGACTTCGTCCGCCGCCGGGTGGCCCTCACGGCCGTCATGGAGATCGCCTTCGGACACACGCAGGAGACGGCGTGGAAGATCCGACGTGGACAAAGCCGCCTTGCCGACCTGATCTCCGGCTACCGGGTCTCGATCTAGGGGCCACCGTTGGCGATCCGCTCCGCGGGTGTCTTCGCCGAACGCAGTCGTCCTTCTCGTCGACCACCCGGTGCCGCTTCACCACCGATCTGACAACGACGCGCGTCCCGCGTAGGTTGTCCCGCATGATTTCGCGTCCCCAACGTCATCGCCTCGCCGCTCTGGGCGGAGCCGCCGCACTCTTCCTCGCCCTGGCCCCGGCCACCCACGCCGACCACGCCAGACCGCCTGGACCGGTCAACGCGCAGACCACCTTCGGCTGGGGCAAACCACTGTGGCAGGACGACTTCGTCGGTCCGCGGAAGCGGATCTGGCGCGTCGAGGGCGGCGGCAACGTCCGCAACCAGCACGGGATGCTCACCCTGAACACCTCCACGTCAGGCAGCACGAGCGCCACCCTGAAGGGCGCGGGACGTTCGACAGGACGTTGGGAGATCCGGTTGCGCTCGCGGCAGTACGCGACCTCGGCGACGTCGTACAAGGTGAGGACCGAGCTGATCCCGGCAGGCACGCGGGAGCAGCACTGCGGCGCCAGGAACGTGGCTCTGGAGAGCTACACCCTCGGCGGCAACCGTGCCCACTTCTACGCCCGCACGTTGCCCGACAACCAGTTCACCGACTTCACGGGGTTGAACCTCGGGCGGGACCGGTGGCACACCTTCGCGGTCGAGGTCACCTCGAAGCGGCTCTCCTGGTTCGTCGACGGCCACGTGCTCGCGACCGAGCGGCGCTCGGTTGCCCTGTCGGGAGTGCCCTTGACGGTGCGCTTCATGATGAAGGCCCAACCCGGAGCCCGGATGAACCAGAGCCGGATGCAAATGGACTGGCTGAGGTACTTCACCCTCCAGAAGCCGAACAAGCGCTCCGTCGAGGCACCCCAGGCAAGGCAGGGCACCTACTCCGACGCCTGCTCGCCGGGTCGTCGTGAGGGCCGCCACCTCTAGCGGCGTGGGAACAGCAGCGTCGCCAGGACGGGTGCGGCCAGCACGGACACCACGAGGGCGGCAAGTCGTGCCTCCCAGTCCGGACGCACCACCCACACCAGGATATTCAAGGCCACCAGCAGGGCAAGCAGAATCCCCCGTTGCAGACGGCGTCGGCGGGCCAGCGATCCCGTGTCCCGGCCGACCGGTGATCTACGCGGCAACCTGTCCGTCGTCACTCGACGGACCGCTTGCTTCTGGACCTCACGTCGCTCGCGGCGTTCCGCATCCGCGGCGCGTCCCGCCGCTCGCAGGGCTGCCTCGTGCTCGCGTGCCGCGCGACGTTTGGCGCGCTCATTGCTCACCGACCCGACCCGACCCGATCCGATCCGACCGACAACGACCGGACCCAGTTGCGCAGCAGGACCGCACCCGCTTCCCCGGACTTCTCCGGGTGGAACTGTGTGGCGCACAACGGACCGTTCTCCACTGCGGCCACGAAACGATCGTCGCCATGGGTCGCCCAAGTGACCAACGGCGCTCTAGTCCGGTTGTTCGTCCGCAGGGTCCAGTCCCGCAGGCCGTAGGAGTGCACGAAGTAGAACCGCTCCCCCTCGACGCCCGCGAAGAGCCGCGTTCCCTCGGCAGCCTCGACGGTGTTCCACCCCATGTGGGGTACGACGGGGGCCTGCAACCGCTCGACGACGCCGGGCCACTCGTGGAGGCCCTCGGAGTCCACGCCGTGCTCGACGCCGCGGCTGAACAGGACCTGCATGCCGACGCAGATGCCCAGCACCGGGCGCCCCCCGGCCAGCCGCCTGCCGATGACCTCGTGTCCCTTCGCCGCCCGGAGCCCGGCGACGCAGGCGGCGCAGGCGCCGACACCCGGGACCACGAGGCCGTCACAGTCCAGGGCGGTGGCCTGGTCCGCGGTCAGTGTCACCGAAGCACCCGCACGCTCCAACGCCCGCACGGCGGAGCGGGTGTTTCCCGAGCCGTAGTCGAAGACCACCACGTCGGGGGCCTCGACGGGCTCGACCACGGGGTCGACCGTCACAGGGTGCCTTTGGTGGACGGCACACCCGTCTCGCGCGGGTCGATCGTCACGGCGTCGCGCAGCGCCCGGGCGAAGGCTTTGAACTGCGCCTCGACGAGGTGGTGCGGGTCGCGGCTCGAGATCACTCGGATGTGTAGGGCGATCCGGGCGTGGAAGGCCAGTGTCTCGAAAACATGCCTGGTCAGCGACCCCAGGTAGGCGTCGCCGATCAGCACGAAAGCCTGCGCATCCGGCTCGCCGGTGTGCACGCAGTACGGTCGGCCCGAGACGTCGACGGCGCACTGGACCAGGGCCTCGTCCAGCGGCACCAGCGCGTCACCGAAGCGCCGGATCCCGCGCTTGTCCCCCAGCGCCTCGCGGAGGGCGTCGCCGAGTGCGATCGCGGTGTCCTCCACGGTGTGGTGAGCGTCGATGTGAGTGTCACCCTCGGTCTGCACGGTCAGGTCGACCAGCGAGTGTCGTGCGAAGGAGTCGAGCATGTGGTCAAAGAAACCGACGCCCGAGGACACGTCGGCCCGGCCGGTCCCGTCGAGGTCGACATCGACGAGCACCTTGGACTCCTTGGTCTCGCGCTCGATGCGGGCACGACGCGTCACGGTGATCCCTCTTTCAGTACGTCGATGTCCAGTACGTCGGTCAGGGCGGTGCGGAACGCCGCCATCTCCTCCGGTGTTCCCACGGACACCCGCAGCCAGCCTTCCGGCCCCGTCTCCCGGATCAGCACCCCACGGTTCACGAGACCCTGCCAGACCGCGTGCCGGTCAGGGAACGTGCCGAAGAGGACAAAGTTCGCGTCGCTGTCCGCCACCCGGTGTCCCTGCTCACGCAGCCAGTCGACGGTCGCGTCGCGTTCGGCGCGCAGGTCGTCGACCCGGCCGAGCAGCTCGTCACCGTTGCGCAACGCCGCCAGCGCCACGGCTTGGGTGACCGCCGAGAGGTGGTAGGGCAGTCGCACCACCCTCAGTGCGTCGCAGATCTCCCCCGAGGCCGCGAGATATCCCAGCCGGGCACCGGCCAGCGAGAATGCCTTACTCATAGTCCGCGAGACCACCAGGTTCGGCGTGGTCGCCAGCAGCTCCAGGGCACTGGGTACGCCGCACCGACGGAACTCGCCGTAGGCCTCGTCGATCACCACGATGCCACCCACCTCGGACGTCGCCGAGCACACGGCCGCGGCGGTGTCGAGAGGCAGCGCCGTGCCCGTCGGGTTGTTCGGCGAGGGCAGCAGGACGACGCTGGGTCGGTGCTCCTTGATCACCGACACGGCGTGCTCGACGTCGAGAGTGAAGTCCTCCGCCCGCTGGCCGACCACCCACCCGGTCATCGCGTCGCGGGCGTACTCGGGATACATCGAGTACGTCGGGGCGAAGGAGACCGCCGTGCGTCCCGGCCCACCGAACGCCTGCAGGATCTGCAGCATGACCTCGTTGGACCCGTTGGCGGCCCAGACCTGCTGGGGCTGCACGCCATGACCGAGGTAGTCGGCCAAGGCACGCCGCAGCTCGACGAACTCACGGTCCGGGTAGCGGTTGAGCGTCCGGATGGTGGCGACAACGGCTGCCGCGACGTCGGCCACGACCGCCTCGCTCGGCGGGTAGGGGTTCTCGTTGACGTTGAGGGTCACCGCGACGTCGAGCTGCGGGGCGCCGTACGGCACGACCCCCCTCAGCTCCTCCCGCAGGGGCAGGTCCATCAGCGGTCCCCGGACATGAACCGGACCCGGACGGCCGCCCCGTGTCCAGGCAGGTCCTCGGCGTCGGCCAGGGTCACGACATGGTCGGACACCTCGCGGAGGGCGGCCTCGTCGTACTCCACGACGTGCACCGCCTTGCGGAAGCTGCGCACCGACAAGCCGCCCGCGTGGCAGGCGCATCCCGCGGTGGGGAGCACGTGGTTGGAGCCGGCGCAGTAGTCCCCCAACGACACCGGCGCGAACGCTCCGACGAAGACCGCACCGGCGTTGACGACCCGGGCTGCCCAGGCGGTGGCATCGGCCGTCTGGATCTCGAGGTGCTCGGCGGCATAGGCGTTCACCACCGCCAGGCCCTGGTCGAGGTCGTCGACCACAACGATGCCCGACTGCCGGCCGGACAGTGCGGTGCGGACCCGGTCGACGTGACGCGTGAGCGAAACCTGCTTGTCGAGCTCGGCCTCGACGTCGTCGACAAGGGCGACCGACGGGGTCACCAGCACCGCCGCGGCGGCCGGGTCGTGCTCCGCCTGGCTGATCAGGTCGGCCGCCACGAAGGCGGCGTCCGCAGTCTCGTCGGCCAGGATCGCGATCTCGGTGGGGCCGGCCTCGGAGTCGATGCCGACGACGCCCTTGAGCAGCCGCTTGGCGGAGACGGTGTAGATGTTGCCGGGCCCGGTCACCAGGTCGACCTTTCGACACGGTCCGGTGCTGTAGGCGAACATGGCAATCGCCTGGGCGCCGCCGACGGCGTACACCTCGTCGACCCCGAGCAGGGCGCAGGCGGCGAGGATGCTCGGGTGCGGAAGCCCACCGTGCTCGGCCCTGTGCGAGGACGTCAACGAGATCGACCGGACGCCTGCGACCTGCGCAGGCACGACGTTCATCACCACGCTGGAGACCAGGGGCGCGATTCCACCGGGGACGTAGAGACCCACCCGATCGACCGGGACCATTCGTTGGGTGACCGTCCCACCGGGGACGACCTGGGTGACCGTGTCGCCCTCGAGCTCGGCCTCGCAGGTGGTCCGCAGCCGTCGGACGGACTCCTCCAACGCAGCACGGACGGCCGGGTCCAGCTCGTCGAGTGCCCGGGCGAGGGCCTCGACTGGGACCGCGATGTCGGTCTGCTCGACGCCGTCGAACCGTGCGGAGAATTCCACGATCGCCTCGAGCCCGCGATGGCGGACCGCGTCGCAGATCGGGCGCACGACGTCGAGGGCGGCCTCGACGTCGAACTCTGCGCGCGGGACGACGGCGCGGTAGTCAGCAGCCTGCTGTCCCCGAAGATCGATGCGGCGGATCATGCCGACCAGTCTAGGCGCGTCGGGCGACCCGCCCCGCCGCCGTTCCGAGCGGTGTCGACGACGGCAACCGGGCCGTCAGTCGATTAGCGTGGGCGTCGTGCGTGAGCAGCTGCCGATCTTCCCGCTGAACGCGGTCGTGTTCCCCGGGGTCACGGTTCCGTTGCACGTCTTCGAGGACCGCTACCGGGCGCTGGTCCACCACCTGTTGACGATCTCCGACAAATCTCAACGCCTGTTCGGGATCGTGGCGATTCGGGAAGGCTACGAAGTAGGCAGGCACGGTGTCGCGTCGGTGCACCGGGTCGGCTGCGTCGTCCAGATGACCTCGGTCGACCCCTATCCCGATGGTCGCTTCGACATCGAGGTGGTCGGCCGGCATCGGCTGAGGCTGGAGGATCTCGACACCTCCGGGCCCTACCTCGTCGGCGAGGTCGAGACATTGCCCGGGCATCCCCGCAGCTCACCACGTGCCGACGCCGAGGCCCTGCGGGCCACGGAGACGTTCGAGACCTATCGTCGCCGACTCTCCGAGCTCCGAGGTGGCGACGTGCTCGACGGTGTGATGCCACGCGACCCGGAGTATCTCTCCTACACCCTCGCAGCGACCTGCCTGTTGACTCTCTCGGAGCGCCAGGAGCTCCTCGAGCTGAGCAGCCCCTTGGACCGGCTGGTGATGCTCCGTCACGCTCTCCACGAGGAGATGCGCGCGATGCGCGCGATCCCGTCCCTCCCGGCGACCGAGGTCGCCCGCACCGCGTGGTCGCCGAACTAGGAAGGCACCGATGGCGAAGCAGTCGTCCGGGGGTACGCCGGCCACCGTGATCCTCACGCAGGCCGATGTCCCCTTCACCCAGCACGTCTTCGACCATGATCGGTCGGCGGGCTCCTACGGCCTCGCTGCTGCCGACGCCCTCGGTCTGGACCCGAAGCAGGTCTTCAAGACCCTGTTGGTCTCGGTCGACGGCGCCACGGTGGTCGCGATCGTCCCGGTCGCCGGCCGGCTCGACCTCAAGGCGGTGGCCGCAGCGGTCGGTGGCAAGAGGGCCACGCTGGCCGACCCCGCCGACGCCGAGCGCGCGACGGGGTACGTCGTCGGCGGCATCTCGCCGCTCGGGCAGAAGCGGCTGCACCCGACGGTGCTCGACGACTCGGCACTCGGGTTCGATGTCGTCTACGTCTCGGGCGGCCGACGCGGGCTCGACGTGGGTCTGTCGCCGCACGACCTGGTCCAGCTCACCGGGGCCCTCACGGCGCCACTCGGTCGGTGACACGCGGGCGTGCGGACGTGCCGACTCGGCGGTGTTTCGGCGTGCGGACGCGCCGACTCGGCGGGTGGGCGTCAGCGGTTGCGGCGGCTCCGGAGTTCCTCGTTGATCGCCGGGACGATCTCGTGAAGGTCGCCGATCACCGCGTAGTGCGCCTTGGTCACCATCGGCGCGTCGGGGTCGTTGTTGACCGCCAGGATCGTCTTCGAGCTCGACATGCCAGCCCAGTGCTGGATCGCTCCGCTGATGCCGCAGGCGATGTAGAGGTCCGGGGCGACCCGGCTGCCGGTCTGCCCCACCTGCTCGTGGTGGGGACGCCAGCCGAGGCTGGTGACCACCCGCGACACTCCCAGCGAGCCGTCGAGCAGCTCGGTCAGCTCGAGGAGCTCCTCGAACCCGTCGGCACTCCCAGCCCCCCGCCCGGCACCCACGACCACCCGCGCGGACTTCAGGCTGCCCGACTCGTCGGGTTCCCCCGGCTCGGTGCGCATCACCCGGGCGCGCAGGTCGGCCTCGGCCACCTCGACCCGAAGCAGTACGACGTCGGGTGACGTCGTCGTCTCCGCCGGCTGAGGGTCGCACGCGTGGCCAGCCACCGTCAGCACGGCCGTCGAGTCCGGGAGTGGAAGCTCCTCCATAGCGGCGCCACCGAGCACCTGACGGGACACGATGAGCGGTTCGATGGAGTCGATGGCGACCACGTTCGCGCCCATGGCCACACCGAGCCGACACGCGACGTGGGCCAGCACCTCGTTGCCCCGTGCGGTGCCCGCGGCCATCACGACAGAGGCGTCCTGCGCCGCCTCCACGACAGCCGCGGCCCATGCGGCGGCGGCGTAGGACGCAAAGCCCTCGCCCTGCGCTTGGACGATCTTGGTGACGCCGTACTCCCCGAGCTGCTGCACCACGCTGTCGGCCGGCGTACCGACCGTCAGCGCGTGCACCGGGCGGCCCAGGGAACGCGCGAACGTCAGGGTTTCGCGGGAGACCTCGACCACCCCGGCTCCGTCGGTCTCCACCAGCACCAGCACCGGTCCGGTCATCGTGTCACTCCCAGCTTCTCGAAGAGGTCGACCACCGCGGCGGCCGCCTCGGGACCCTTCCCGAGGATCGTCACCTGGCTGGGCTGCGGCTCCGGCAGCGTGAGCCGGATCCGGCCGGAGCCGATCGGCTCCCTGGTCGGTGTCACCTCGTCGATAGCGACCTTCTTGGCCTTCATCCGGCCCGGGATCGAGGGGTAACGCGGCTCGACACCGCCCTCCATCACCGTGGCCACGGCCGGTAACGGAACCTGGTAGACCTCGGTGCCGCCGTCGGGCGACCCTCCAGTCGCCTCAACCGTGTCGCCGCTGACGTGCATCAGCGACACGCCGGCGACGACCGGCCGGTTCAGCGCGTAGGCGAGCCGGATGCCGACCTGGAAGTCCCCGGTGTCGGAGGCGTCGTTGCCCAGCAGCACCAGGTCGTACGACGTCTGGTCGGCGGCGCGGGCCTGCACGACGTCGGCGATCGCGGCGGCGACGTCAGCCGGCCCGTAGGCGGCTGCGTCGGCGTCGATGCGCACGGCGTGCGTGCAGCCCACTGCGAGGGCGTTGCGCAGCTGCTCGACCGCGTCGTCGTCGCCGAGCGTGAGCACGGTCGCCTCGCCGCCGGTGTCCTTCGCGACCTGGATCGCCAGCTCGACGGCGCCGTCCTCGTTCGGCCTCACGGTGTGCCCGAGGTGGCTTTCGTCGACGGCCATCCGGTCGGCGGGCAGTGAGATCTCCCCACCTAGGTCGGGAACCCGCTTGATGCAGACCAGGACGTTCGCCATGGCTACCCCCGGATCCTCGCGTTGTCGGGATCGAACAGCGGCGTGCTGTCCACCGAGC
>JBPCND010000239.1:0-4700 GCA_051001655.1 Nocardioides sp.
GGTCCAGCAGGGCGGTCCTACCACTGCCGGCAACGCCCAGGGGCTGGCCAAGAACCCCCACGTCGTCAAGGACCACCCTGGCGTGAGCGTCGAGGCCGAGACACCGCAGCCGGCCGGTGACGCCCTCGACGAGCTCCGCTGCAACGCGCCCGCGATCACCTGGACCATGCCGACGGGCCACTCCTATCGCCTCCCCCCGCCACCGGCCCTCGACTGGGGCAGCAGGCCGAGCTCCCTGTCGGCACCGCCGGCACGGGACACGAAGCGGGTAGTGGACGAGATCCGGTCCCGGCTCAACCGGCCAAGCGCTCCCCACCGGCCGGACCGATCGGCGCGGCAGGATCGCCGACAACGTGCCCGTCGAGCGCGGCACGCGGCTCGGCTGGAGCTGGCCGAGTGGCGAGCGCGCCATCAGGCGAAGCGCCGCCATCGTCGCCGTCGCGAAGAGTCTTGAGGCAGACCGCTAGCTTCCGGAGCAGTCGGGGCTCGGTGGAACGGCGGGCGAGGCGACACCCAGCTCGATCACGACCGTGTCGAGGACGACAGGGTCGCTCGGGAGGCCCAGGTGCGACACGCGGGAGGCCGGACACATGTCCTGAACGGTGAGGTTGAGGGCACCGTCGAGTCGCGAGGAGTCGGGCGGCGTCACCAGCTCGTCGGTCGTGGTCCAGATCGAGACGAAGCGCGGACCGTCAGGCGTCTCGTCACCGGCATTGAGCGCCCGCAGCAGGTCGCTGTCAGGCTCCAGCTGTTCGCAGGCGCCGGTGCAGAGCCCGGGCACCACCCCCGAGGCAAGCTCCGCGACGCTGGTCCCGTGGTGCGGTGAGCCGATCGTCAGCACCCGCCGGGCGACCTCCGCGCCCCCGAAATCGCGCACCCAGAGCCGCGCCACCACGCCTCCTGACGAGTAACCGATGACGTCGACCGACTCCGCGCCGGTGCGTTCCAATGTGGCTTGCGCCGCGTCCGCGAGCACCTGCGCCTGCACCTCGAGGTCACCTGTCCCGTCACCGGCCAAGGGGACGACCGACGCGTCACGGCCCTCATCCCGCAACCTCGCCCGCAAGGGGTCAAGGGCTCGCAGCGACCCGCCGTAGCCCGGGACGAGGAGCACCGGGCCAGGTGTGCCCTGCGGCACCGGGTCGACGGTGTCCGTGGCACGGCGGACGACGACGGCGGCAACAACGGCCGCCGTGGCCACCGCCAGCGCCACCACCAGCAGCAGGAACCGCCGGCGTGCCGGCGAGAGTGCAGGGAACACGCCGCCCATAGTGCGACAGCCGGGCAAGCAGCCTTACCGCATAAGCGGGCAAGGTGTGCGTAACCTCGCAACACGTCGCTCGTTGGGAGGACGTCGACTCCGGTCGGCTCCCGTTCGCCCAGCGCCCCGGCGCCGCACACCAAGGACGTCCCACGATGGCCGCTCGCCCCGCCACCCGTTCCCGCACCCGCGCCGCGCTCGCGCTGCTGCTCAGCGCCACGCTCGTCGCGCTGACCGCGCCGTACGCCGGCGCGTCTGCTGGCCCCTCGGCGAACGCGCCGACCGTCGCACCCACCGTCGACGGCCCGCAGGGCGCCGCCACCGCGTCGGGCTTCCTGTTCTACAAGCTGCCCACGCCGCAACCGGCGTGCGTGGGGTTGGGCTTCAACCAAGCGGGCCCCAGCGGCCCCAACTATTCCCGAGACGACTGCGGCTTCGTCGTCTTCACGCTCTCCGAGTCGGTGGCGGCGGCCCAGGTCAAGGCGGAGCTCTACGGGCCGGACGGTGCCAAGTTCGCGACATTGCCCACCACGCTGAGGGACGCCGCGGCCAAGGAGTACCGGGTCGCCCTCAGGCCAGACGCGACATGGGCGGCGGGCGAGATCCGCATGCTCATCGTGGCGAACGGTGAGCCCGCGGGTGAGGCGTCGTTCGGCCACAACCTGCTCGGCGCCTCGATCGCACCGGCCCCTGGCAGCTACCAGCCCGGCGACCCCATCCCGGTCACCGGCGAGATCTACGAACTGGACTCCACAGGCATCGCTTCAACCCAGACCGGTGTCGCCGCGAAGTTCGACCTGAAGCTGGTCGATCCCGAGGGAGGCCAGACGCAGGTCGAGAACATCACCGCCGAGACTGACGGCACCTTCAGCACGACGATCCCGGGCTCCGCCACGGCCGACATCACCGCCGGCCCGGAGACCAACTACGAGATCACGCTGGGCATCGCCGCCGTCGACGCGACGTATACCGACGACGTTACAGGCCCGTGGGCGGCCAAGCGGGCCGGCTCCGGCGCGGTGACACTCAAGAGCCCGCCGACCGAGCTGATCCTCGAGAACAGCTTCGTCTCCGCCGTCGGATGGGTGAAGCCCGGCACCACCTACCCCTCGCGTGTGTTCGTCCGCAACCTGACCGACCGTGCGTTCGACAACGTCCAGGTCGTAGTCACCGCAGCCGATGGCTCCACCTTCACGCAGACGAGCGCCGGAAGCATCTCTGCCGACAAGACGACGATCACCTGGAACGTCGGCAATGTCGCTCCCGACACTTTCAAGACCCTCGTGATCGAGTCGCAGGCTGACTCCGTCGCAGATGACCCGGAGATCGTGTGGAAGAACCTCTCCTCGACGGCGAAGATGACCTACGGGACCACGACGTCGATCGAGCGCAGCCACGGCCCCAAGGTGATCCCGCAGTCGGAGCTCTACGACACCGCCCGCTACGGCGACCGGCCGTTCCCGGTGGTGCCGGTGGACTACCTCGACCGCAAGCACCTCGCCAGCAACTCCGGCGACGAGCTGGCCGGCAAGATCAACTCCAAGGACGTGCCGGGCTCTACCTTCAACCTCTACCAGGAGATCTCGGTCGGACAGCTGTTCCCCAACGGCACAGTGCCATCCTCCGGCATCGCCAGCCGAGGTTTCGACTACGAGCCCGGGTTCGACTTCACAAACGCAGAACCCGCAGGAACTTGCCACGGCGCGACGACCGAGGACAGCCCCGTTAACGTCAGAGGGACACCGCTCTATCCCGAGCGGATCCGAGACGGCTTCTACCAGCTGCCCGGCAACACCGACTACTACGGCGACGACAAGACCGGCTCCGCACTCGTCGGCGCACTCGCTGGAGTCGGTCCGCTCTTCGACATCGACTCCGCCTGCGGCCCGACCGGCAAGCTCGTCTACGACTCAGCCCAGATCGCTGACCCGGAGATCGACTACTCCGACTACGACACCGACAAGGACGGCGTCGTCGACTTCTTCATGACCGTCTACGCCGGCTGCGGTGGGCACGGTGCTTCGCAGACCGGATGCGGCGGCGACTACACCGACGCGCCCTATGACAACGTGTGGCCGCACTCGTCATCGCTGGAGTTCTACTACACCGACGAGGAGACCGGTCTCACCGGCTACATCAGCGACGACCAGCTGAAGAACCTCAAGGGCCAGAAGCTCTACTACAAGACCGAGTCGCGGAGCCAGGGCGTCTGGGACACCGCTGTGACAGAGTGGCCCGTCTACGTCCGCGTCGGGCCGTACAACGTGAACCCCGAGGACTCGATCGACCATGCCAGCGTGATCTCCCACGAGTACGGGCACTCGCTCGGTCTTCCTGACTTCTACTCCCTCGGCGGCCGCGAGACGTACGGCGACTGGAACCTGATGGCGACCGACAAGTCTCAGAACATGGACATCTTCTCCCGCCAGGAGCTGGGCTGGGTCGTGCCCGAGGTGCTCGAGCCGGGCACCGCCCCGACCGTGGAGGGCTGGAAGGACTCCAAGCAGGACACGAACACCCTCCACTGGCAGACAAAGGGTGGAACGCCGTACACGCTGACCGGCAACAATGTCGACAATGCGCAGGCGTACGTGGCCAAGCTTCCCGGTCGGCAACTGATCGACCCGGCGAAGTTCGACACCGGCGACAAGGCGACCAAGTCACACGCGTGGTGGTCAGGATCCGGTAACGACTTCGGATGCGCACCCGAGAAGGGGCGCAACCTCGACGTCGTGATTCCTGGCCTCGGCGACCTGCCTGCGGGCACCAAGGTGAAGCTGGAGTTCAAGTCCCTGTGGGACATCGAGTGGGACTACGACTACGGCTTCGTGCTGACCTCCATTAACGGTGGTGAGGAATACACCTCGCACGCCTCGGAGAAGAGTTACACGACGCCTGCGAGCACCAATCCCAACGCCAACGCCTGTCAGGCCAAGTACGGCAACGGCATCACCGGCTCCAGCGGATCGTACGAGGGCAACGGAAGCGCGCAGACTGACCGCTTGCTGAGTGACTACCCACCGTCGGTGTTCCTCGCCGACAGCTACGACATCAGCGACCTTGCCGGTGTGGACAACGGTGTGCTGCGGTTCAGCTACGCCACCGACCCGGGACTGGCCCGCCCGGGATGGTTCATCGACGACATCAAGGTGACGGCGACTGTCGACGGCCGGCCGGAGGTCCTCCTCGACACCGACCTGGAGGGCGAGGGTGGTCCTGACGACCCGAGCTTCTTCCCTGGCGGCTGCAAGGACGACACGTCGGTGGCCTCCAACTGCACCGTGGGATGGAACTACATCTCTTCCAGCGCCGGAGCGCCGGCCGACCACGCGTACTACATGGAGCTGCGCGACCGCTCCGGCTTCGACGAAAGCGGCAAGGGCGAGAACGACCGCGATGCGATCGACTTCGCCGCCGGCCTGTCCTTGGTCTACACCGA
>JBPCND010000240.1:0-4678 GCA_051001655.1 Nocardioides sp.
ACATCGGTGTGCGAGGAACGCGCGTTGGGAGCATCGACGACGCCCCGATCGCGCAAAATCTCCATCACTGGCTTCGTAGCCACCAGGGAGACGCTCAGGCCGGCAAAGAACGCCACCGCCTCAGGCACTGAGGAGTTTCGCGAAATCCGGCAGCCCCTGAAGTACTCTCACAACTGCGTCGGCGTCAAGGCGCTCGGTGTTGTGGGAGTGATAGTCGTCTAGGCGAGTCTCGCGAAGATCTCCTTCTTCGAAGTACTGGCTGTAGTTGAGGTCACGGGCGTCGACCGACACCCGGAGGTAGTCACCCCGGTCCTCAGACCGTGCGAGCTCCTCGCGTGTGGCCAAGGTTTCGTACAGCTTCTCGCCGTGCCGGGTGCCGATCACATGAAAGTCCGGCTGGACGTCCATCGATCTCGCCACCCCCACGGCAAGATCTTCGATCGTGCTGGCGGGCGCCTTGCGGATGAACAGATCACCTGGTTTGGCGTGTTCGAAGGCGTGCTCCACCAACTGGATGGCGTCATCGAGAGACATCAAGAATCTGGTCATGTTGGGGTCCGTCAGCGTGATCGGCTGTGCACTACGAATCTGCTCGACGAACAGGGGAACCACTGACCCTCGGGAGCACAACACGTTGCCGTACCGCACGGTCGAGACAGTCGTCTTCGCTGTTGGATTGTTCCGGGCGAAAGCCTGGGCGACCTTCTCCATCATCGCCTTGCTCATCCCCATGGCGTTCACTGGGTAGGCCGCCTTGTCCGTGCCCAGACAGACCACCGAGTGCACCCCGTTGGCGTTGCTGGCTTCGATCACGTTTGAGGAGCCGAGGATATTCGTGCGCACCGCTTCCAGCGGAAAGAACTCGCAGCTCGGCACTTGCTTGAGTGCCGCGGCATGAAAGACGAAGTCGACGCCACGGGTCGCCCGCTCGACACTCGAGTAGTCACGAACGTCGCCGATGTAGAACCTGACCCTGTGGTCTCCGAGCGCTCGACGCATGTCGTCCTGCTTGAGCTCGTCACGGCTCAGGATCCTGACCTCACGCACGTTCGAGTCGAGCAATCTCCTGACCATCGTGGAGCCGAACGACCCCGTTCCCCCAGTCACAAGAACGGTTGCTTGGCTTGCCGCGGGCGCGTGCACGTTCTCCTGCTTCCCATAATGAGCACACCACGGCGCAGTCTAGACCACCGTCAATAGCCCTGACGATGGCAACGGCGACCTGCGACGACCGCAGGTGGCCAGCCTGCTCGGGCTCGACAACACCGTCGATGTCACCACCGTCCTGCTGGGCAGAAGTCCCGATGGCCGATGCGGTGCATCACCACGAAACCGGGCTTCCTGTCCTCAGCGACGCGATCCCCGCGAATTCTGCCGAGCTCCTCCAGTCCCACGCCCATGCACGAACTGCTGGCCGAGCTGCGTGGGACTTACGAGACGATCGTGATCGACGCGCCTCCGCTGATGTCCGTCACCGACGCGGCCCTGCTGGCCGCGCAGACCGACGGCGAGGTGATGGTCGTGCGCCAGGTGTTCGCCGGCCCGGTGCCCGGACCCGCACGGTCGCGGGAAAGTCCCCCGACCCAGCCCGTAGCGGCGCACGACGGCGTCGAGCGGATCGGCATAGCTAGTCAGGCGACCGAGCGCGCGGTAGTGCGCCGGGTTGGCGAGCCCGCCCACGATCTGGTGAGGTGTGCGTCGGTAGGCGGCGTCGGCACCGACACCATGTGTGAGCTCCGTCCCTCACAGTCCGTCCGGGTGTTCCGGCGAGCGTAGCCGCCCGTCCGAGTGCGCGTCAGCGCCTCCGGGCCTCGATCTCCCACCGAGGCGAGTCGACGAGCGCCTCCTCGGTCCACCGCGCGGTGGAGCGGTCGGGCCGAGTCCAGCCGGCCGACAGGTCCCGCACGGCGTAGCCCTTCGGGAAGTGGACGGTGACGTCCACCTGCTCGGGGGTGACCATGCCCTGGGGGTCGACGTCGAGCCGGTAGATGAGCCCGCCGTCGTCGACGTCCGCCGCGCGCGGCACGTCATAGACGATCTCCATCGTTGCGCTCTGCCCTGGCGCGAACGTGATGGTGCGGTAGAAGTACGGCCGGTCGCCTACGTGGCGCAGAAAGAGGTTGACCGGCTTCTCCCGGACCGTCGTCGAGCGGATACGCACGTCCTTGGGGAAGAAGGAGGCGACCGCAGACTCATTCCACCGGGTGAAGTAGCCGAACCTCGAGTCTGGTGGAGCCTGGAGGAACGGTGGTGTCGCGTTGGCGATCGTGATCGTCCGGGTGACGCGCGCACTTCCGTCAGCGGCCACAATGACGTCCGAGCTGACCGACCGTTGCTGCCAGTAGTCACTCTTGGCGACGTTGGTGTTCTGTGTGAAGACGCCGATGTAGTCGCGGTCGGTGTCCGAGAGGTCGCCGTTGACGCCGAGGTCGGAGACGATCTTCTGGGCCTTCGGGTCGCGCATGTAGACCGCGAAGTGCCGTCCCGCGGCCGCGTCACCGAGCGTCTGGAACTTCTCCACGAACTTGCCGCCCGCGAAGAGCTTCTCCCGGAAGATCGGGATCAGCGTGTCGTTGAGGGCTCGCCGCTTGAAGATGTCGTTGTACGTGTCGTAGCTGCCGACCAGGGTCTGGGTGAGGTTGTTGGCGTCGAGCACGCCGTACTCGCCCACCTCGAGCGGCCCGGTCACGTTGAACAGCGAGGCGATCGCGGGGACGTCGATGGCAACCATGCCGTCGAACTCCTCCTTCGTCACCTTCGCCCAGGCGCGCCGGAGTTCCTCGCCCGAGGTCGACCAGTACGGCGACCAGGCGGCGTTCTGGATCCGGGTCTTGCCGCGGGGACGGAACGTGTTGCCCTTGACCTTCTTCCAGTAGAGCGCGCGGTTAGCGTCCTTTGCCTGGGCGAGCGTCCCGATGTCGCGGAACGCCGCCTGGCCGTCCTTGATCCGCACGGTGGCCAGCGCCAGGGTCGCGCCGCCGCTGTAGCGCAGCTCGGCGGGTTGAGGATCGCCACCATGTACTTCATCTCGCGGTCCGGCCCCAGCAGACCGGGGAGGATGTCGAGGAGGGGCTCGGCGCTGGTGAGCTGCTCGTCCAGGGGCTGGATCTCGGCCAGCGCGGCGTCGCGCGCCGACGCGACCGACGCCCCGACCACGGGAGCATCTCCGTCCACCTGCTTCAGGGCTGCTACGGCGTCCCTGGCGTGGGTGCCTGCCTGCCGGGCCGCCGTCAGGATCTGGTCCAGGGTGTCCAGGTCGACGCTCTCGACCGCGACCAGGTCGGTGGCCCGGTCGCCGAGCACCTGGGGGTAGACGTCTACGCCGATCTCGGCGATCGCGGTCGCGTCGTCGAGGGCTTCCACGAGGTGGCGCACGTCGCTGACACCGCCGCCTACGACCGGCACCCATTGCCAGACATCACCGCCGATCCCGTGGGTGGCGCCGCGGGCGCGGTCCACGTGGCCGCGCGCACTCTCGACCCGTGCCTTCGCCGCGCGGAGGTCGCCGGCGCGCAAGGCGTCGGAGGCGTCCTCGAGGTCCGTGCGGGCTGCCTCCGCGTCGCCCTGGACCCCGCGGAAGGGCAGCGCCAGCACGACCAGCGCGATGACCGCGAGCACTGCGAGCCCGAGCAGCGTCAGCACCACCCGGCGTACCGGGTGCCGACGACGCGTCGGCTCAGCCTCCATCGGCGATCCCCAGGAGGACCCTGCACTCGGCGGGGGTCATCGGCGTCCGCTGAGCCATCGCCCCGAGAGCGGCCGCCCGCTCGACCAGCTGTCGGTTGCTCTCGACGAGGACCCCGCGGCTCAAGGTCAGCACGTCCTCCATGCCCACCCGGAGGTGACCGCCCTTGGAGAGAAGGCCAGGGCCACGGCCAGCGTCGAGCGGCCGATGCCGGTCGCCGACCAGCTGGTCGTGGCCGGGGGCAGCGCGGCAACGGCGGCCACCAGTGCCTCCGCCGTACCGTTCATGCCTCCTGGTACGCCCATCACCAGGTCGCAGTGCACCCGGCCGCCGGCGGGCAGGCCGAAGGTGTCCCAGCAGCCGCTGCAACGCGTGCACCTGGCCGAGGTCGAAGAGCTCGAACTCCGGCACCACGCCGCGCTCCTGGCTGAGCTGGTAGAGTTCGCACACGAACGGCCACGGGTTGAGGAAGACGTCGTCACCGAAGTTTGTGGTGCCCAGGGTGAGGCTGCACGAGTCCGGCTCGGCATCGAGCACCCTGAGCCGGTCCTCGAGCGGGTCGTGCACCGACCCTCCGGTGGACAGCTGGACCACCAGCTCGGTGGCCTCGCGGATCGCGGTGACCGTGTCCTTGAGTCGGGCCGGCTCCAGCGAGGGGCGGTGCTCGTGGTCGCGGACGTGCAGGTGGATCATCGCGGCGCCGGCCGCGGCGCAGTCCACGGCAGTGGCGACCTGTTCCTCGAGTGTCGTGGGAAGCTGCGGACAGTCGGCCTTGCTGGTCTCCGCACCGGTAGGTGCGACGGTGATCAGCAGGCGGTCGGCGGGCAGGTCAGGCACCCGCACATCGTGTCATGGTGGTCCTCATCCGCGCGGTCATCAGCGGGTCCGCTCCGCCCGGGTCGAGGTCGACGGCGCGGTGGTCGGCGAGCTCCCCGGACCCGGTCTGCTGGTCTACCTCGGGTCACCCACGGCGACGGGCCGACCGAAGTCGCG